>DAOUPA010000641.1 GCA_030626405.1 Planctomicrobium sp. | reverse complement strand
TTTTTCGGAATTCTGCTCGTCGAACTTCTCTTCTGGTACGCTTCGAGAGACACACTCGAAAAATATTTCACTCGTGTCACGATTCTGTTGGGGCAGGAGACAGGTCGAGCATCTGCGTCATTGAACGACGGAAACGACACCGCACCCGGAGCCATCAAAAAATCTCAAGAATGATCTCTTGATGTTTAGAACATTTACTTCATAATTAGGGGTGATCAGCTGTTGTGGTCATTTTCTACATGAGGAGAATCGGTACAAAAAACAAGGCGATGAATTCGTCACCACACTCAAAATTTGATTAGACGCGTGAGCGTCAAGAATTGCTTTCCAAGAATCCGCGAACCTGAGCCGCAAGGCTCTTGATTGTACAGAAGCAGTTGCTTGAAGCCACGCTCCCGTCTGGGAGCGTCGGCCAAGAACTGTTCTGTGCACCTCTTCGCGGAGGTCTTGGGAGCGGCCTTGGTTTGACGCTTCCTTTTTTTGAAAGCCTCACGCTTTTCTGCGATTGCAGTTTTCCGCTTACGCGAGTTGATTCGTTTTTGAAAGCGATTGTCGCTTTCAATTTCTTTGGGGCGATTTTGCTCCTGACTCACAAGACCTGAAGGGGACTTGTTATGACAAACGGAATCAGAACGCACGTTGAACCGAAGGGTGGCAGCAAGGAAAATGCAGGCCAGAAGCTTGCATCAACTGCCGGACCAAAGCTTGAAGAGCCGAAACCTGACGTATCTAAGAAGACGGAGGTGACGGACGGTAACGGCTAAAACTTGAGATTGAATTGAATAAGACATGAGCCGGAAGACAACTTGTCTTCCGGCTCATTTTTGTATTTGATGGGCCGTATTTGTTTATCGGGGAAGGTTTCATGTCATTGAATTTCATCCAGTAGGGCTTTCAGGGCAACAGAATTAAGTATCAAGAACGGTAATCATGCGCTATCACTCAGACCACAGACTTGGCTTGGTCTCTTCATCTGAAAACTGCAAAGGTGATGTAACTCAACGTTTTTTGACTGTCGCTTCGTGCTCTCAGTTCAGTAAATGAACCGAATCTCGCTAATGGCCGGATTGTGCTGTAATCTTGAATGCACGTCTGACGTCTCGTGCATTTCTGAGAGAAAGCGAATCGTGTCAAAGTCTATTCAGAACTTCAATTGCACGCGTGTGCGGTAGATCATCGCGCTGTTGTCTTTTGGCTCAAGCGGTCCGAGCGCTGGTGCTGACGTATAGCTTGTTTCCCAGCGACCGACCTCAAAGCCGACTTCGAGGTTCTTAGTGATATCCCAGATAATGTTTGCAAAAGCGAATTGATTCTGCGTCGGCAGGGTTGGACCTAAAGTGCTGTCAAGAGGGTCATCAATTCAGTATCCAATTTGGGAGTGAAGGCAATCTGTCCAGTTCACGTAGATTTCTCCCCAACCTCCAGTCGAGCGAATTGGTCCCAGAGTGAGGGGGTTGAAGATCTGATTGATTGCAGCGTTGTAATTTCCGAGTGCTTGTCCGTGAAAAAATTCACCCTTGATTCCGATGTCTTCGGTGAAAGCAATCTTCAAGTCAGTACCGAAAGACCAGACTTGATAAATGTTTGATGGCGTCCCTGTCCTTCTGAGTTCACCAACGAGTCCGGAGAAACCGAGTTCGAACGGTCTTGATTTCACGCCTCCTTTTTGTGAAACCGGTCCTAATCCTAATGCAATTCGTCCATCAACATTCGGCCAACCATTACTCTCCACCAGGTTTCGAACGCCACTGTTAAAGGAGGTTGTAATTGGATTACCCAGAGCAAGTTGCGTGGTCACTTGCGCATTGCAACCAAGATGCGAATAATGTTCTAGGCGAAACTGACCTCGGAAATATCCAAAGTTCCCGGCACTCTGCCCCTTGTTGAAATCGAGCGTGCCAGGTGCGAGTGGATTGGAAACATCGGCTTCTGTACCAAATGCAATACGCCAGGATTCATTCTTGAGTTCACCATAACCGCGAACAATGAAGAAGCCTGGTTGATCTGCAAGATAGTCTTCGCCGTAAAAGTATGTCAGTAAGAGTCCACTCGACTGAAAGCTACCGATTTTCGGTCCTTGAAAAGCTGCGCCCAATTGACTCTGTTTTGCATGGACTGCAAAAGTTGGCGTGTCTCTTCCAAAGTCAGGTGCGATTAAAACGATACCTGAAGGAATCACCGGACGCTGTTCAGCAAAGAGCATTTCTCCCGTCAGGGAACCAAAAATTGCAATCCCCCAGTCTTTATCAAGCGTTGTCACCTTGAGATTCTTGCCAAGCTGTTCGACCCCCGCTTGAAGTTGATGGACTCCAGTCTGAAGCTGTAAAAGAGCCTCCGAATCGATGCCCATCCCAGTTTCTGGTGTGGGTGGAACATCCGCAGAGAGCAAGGAGATATTGGGAGTATCCGTTTGAAATAACCCAGTTCCGCTTGCAAATTGATTCAACCCATCGTGTTGGTCAATCACCGGTTTGCTGGCCGGTTCGCTCGATTGCAGAGTGTTAAAGAACCCCAGAACAACCAGATTCAGACAGCAGAAAATGGTGAGGAAAATGTGACGTGAACCACCCATCATCGATACATTTCCCGAAAATCAAAACACCAATATAAGAAGTTTCCTTCATCAAGATCGACAAGTAGCAGGTAAAGCTTTAACGATTTTAACGATTTTAACGATTTTAACGATTGCAGCACCTTGTGAAATGGGGTGGAGAACTGATCCAGTAAGGACTTATTCCATGCTTTTCTGAACGGAATCTCATCGACGTCACTTCAATTGGTGTTATTCAGTCTGATAGATTACTGGGCGATGATCCATAAGAGGATTCAGTCCTCACCATTCAAAAATGAGTCATCATGCTTTGTTCACATCTATTATTCCTCACTTCGGGACATTCATAATGCTGCAATTACGTCAACTCACATTCGCGCTCACCGTTGCAACACTCTGTTCAACCTCAACGAACCTCTTTGCCCAAGCGTCTGCTTTGAATCGAGCAGTCCGCACGGCAGAGAATATGGAACCGGCGATCCCTCGCCCCGAACAAAACAAAGCGGTTGCCGATCGACTTGCGGCTCTTGAAAAGAAAACCGGAAAGAAGCCGAACATCGTCTGGATCATTGTTGATGACATGGGCTACGGCGATCCCGGTTGCTACGGCGGCGGCGCGGCGATCGGCGCGGCGACTCCGAACATCGACCGTTTAGCAATGGGTGGCTTGAAGCTCACGTCGTGCTACTCGCAACAAACCTGTACGCCCACACGCTCGGCGATTCTTACCGGCCGCATGCCGTTTCGGACTGGGCTGACGCGACCCATCCTGGCGGGCGACAAACTGACCAAAAACCCCTGGGCGGACGAAATATCGGTCGCAAAACTGATGAGCGATTCCGGTTACTACACGGCGTTGACGGGAAAGTGGCACGTTGGCGAATCGAAAGGGATGCGG
>DAOUPA010000786.1 GCA_030626405.1 Planctomicrobium sp. | reverse complement strand
TATGCTCTTTCTCATTCTTCTCACAGGTTGGATCATCGTCAAAGACGCTGGGAACCGTGAGCGAGAACGAATGCAGAGCCGCATTGAAGGACTCGCCCCGACCTATGCACATGATATGGCAGAGATGGGTCATGCTGCAATTTCAGGTGCCACTCCTGCTGACGATCCTGAGTACATGAAAATGATCAACCAGCAAAAAGTCTGGCTGGAGCTGAACCCTGTGATCGCCGACATTTACACGTTTCGAAAGCATCCCGACGGAAACGAATTGATTGTTGATTCAGAGACGGACTATGACAGGAATGATCGCATCGAAGGAGAACGCGAACAACGAACACCGATTGGTGAAATCTGGGAAGAAAAAGATTCTTTCCTGGAAGAGGCTTTTCAAGGCAAAGCATCCTTCGATGGCATTCCTTACTCAGATCGATGGGGAACCTGGGTGAGTTCCTACAACCCGATGCTTGACGAGGATGGTCACGTCGAAGCCGTCCTCGGAGTCGATTTCTTTGCCGATGACTGGGTCAGTGCCGTCGCGCGGGCACGGCTCCTGGCAATAGGGTTTTTAGGTGTCATCGTAACAATTGGCTTGGCGTCAACTTCAATTATCGCAATTCTTCAATCTAACATTACCGAGCGTCGCTTGTCTGAATTGCAAATCAGCAATGTCGCGAAAAGAACTCGACTCATTATCGACACGGCTTACGAAGCCTTTATCGCCATCGATCAGGACGGCATTATTATCGACTGGAATCCGCAAGCTGAGCAAACTTTTGGCTGGAGAAAAGAAGAAGCTGTCGGCCAACCGATTGTCGACGTTGTCATTCCACCTCAATTCCGTACCGCACACGAGAGCGGACTCCAGAGGTATCTAAAAACTGGTCAAGAAAAAGTTCTCAATCAAATCTTGGAATTGAGTGCCTTGCGAAAAGATGGAACTGAGTTTCCAGTAGAATTAACGATTACACCAATGTTGTTGGACGAGGAATGCACGTTTTTTGCTTTCTTACACGACATCAGCGAGCGAAAGAAAGCTGAGAGCGAGTTACGCAGTGCCAAAGACGCGGCGGAAGCAGCGACCAAAGCAAAGAGTGAGTTTTTGGCAAACATGAGTCATGAAATCCGAACGCCGATGAACGGGATTATCGGAATGTCCGAATTGCTTGCAAACACTGACTTACAATTGCAGCAGCGAGATTACCTCAGCATGGTTCAACTTTCAGCAAACTCGTTGTTGAGATTGCTGAATGACATCTTGGACTTTTCTAAAATCGAAGCTGGCAAGCTGGAGTTGGAAACCGTCGATTTCAACTTGCGGGACTGCGTGGCGATGGCCGGTCAAACTCTCGCCAGTCGAGCTGCGGACAAGGGATTAGAACTCGCTTGCCGAGTTGATCCTGAACTTCCAGATCATCTCATCGGTGATCCAGGTCGACTGGGACAAGTTCTTGTGAATCTGGTGGGAAATGCTGTGAAGTTCACAGATCACGGGGAGGTCGTCATTGAGG
>DAOUPA010000697.1 GCA_030626405.1 Planctomicrobium sp. | reverse complement strand
TTCCAGGCCAGCGAACGATGAACGGAACTCGATGTCCCCCTTCCCAAGTGTCAGCTTTATAGCCTCGCAAAGGACCGCTGGGGAAATGGCCCTGCTTCTCCAAGTCACTGACTCCGATGTACGGAGCACAACCATTATCGCTCGTGAACACAACGAGAGTTTCCTCTGCAATGCCACAGTGCTTCAGCGCATTAAGCACACGTCCAACAACAGCATCTGTCTCCATCACAAAGTCTGCGTAGAGATTGAAGCCACTTTTCCCTTTCCACTCTTCGTTCACTGAGAGAGGCGTATGCGGCGAGGTCAGCGGCAAGTAGAGCAGGAATGGTTCCGCTGTTTTGGCTCCACGTTGAATGAATTCGCAGGCGCGGTCTCCTAGGGCCGGAAGAATTGGTTCCAATGTCCAGCCATCTAACGCCGGTCCTTGTTGACTCGCCTGGTTTTTGATGAACAATTGAGGCGCTCCAAACTCGCTGGGAATCCCCACCGTGTGGTCATTCTCAATGAAACAATATGGAGGCCAGTTTGGAACATCTACGCCGAAGTATTCATCGAACCCGACCGCTGTAGGGCCGCCTGGAATCGCTTGGGAAAAGGCCTCTTTCCAAGCGGACCGATGTTCATCAGTGGCAACGAGGTCTTTCTTCCCGTTGTATCCAGTTGTGCGAAAAAAATGCTTCTTTTCCTCAGCGATCGGCCAATCCCAGCCAAGGTGCCATTTTCCAATACAGGCCGTTCGGTAACCACACTTCTTTGCTAATCCACCGATGGTAAGCCGTTCTGGCGTGATGAGTGGGGCGCCCCACAAGCTGACGATGCCGCTTTGCAATCGAGATCGCCAATGATACCGGCCCGTCAAGATCGTGTAGCGAGATGGCGAACAGACTCCCGATGATGAGTGACCATCCGTAAAACGCATTCCCTCTGCGGCGAGCCGGTCAATGTGAGGAGTTGGGATCTTGCCACGATCAGGGTTGTAGCACTGGACATCTCCATACCCGAGATCGTCCGCGTAAATGACAACAATGTTCGGTTTCGATTCTGCCATACTTGCGGTTGAAGCGAGCAGCAGAATAGCCAGACATTGGAAAAGAAACGTGGAATGCTTTTTCATTGTTTTGATTTCACCAATTTGGATATTGCGATGTTCGCATGACGGACCCCAAGTTTCAATTGCTCTCAGGCTCTCCTCCGTCAATGCGACAGTTTATAATCGACTAGGGGTCGGCCTGTTACTCAGAGGTGGTGATGAACGCCAAAAATACTCTACGAAGTTGTTCGACGGGATTGTTGGAAATCCTGTTGTTCATTTCCTCTGTCAGTGCGCAGCGCCTTGAGCATATTCAGGTCAGCGCAGATGGGAATCACTTCGTCACAGCGGATACGAAGCAACGATTCACCGTCTGGGGCGTGAACTATGACCATGACAGTTCGGGGCGTTTGCTTGATGAATACTGGATTGAGGATTGGAAGACGGTTGTCGAAGACTTTCATGAAATCAAGGCTCTTGGTGCCAACTGCGTCCGTATTCATCTGCAACTGGGGAAGTTCATGCAGGCGCCCGACAAGGTGGCATCCGAGTCGATTGCTCAGCTGAAACGACTTGTTGCACTTGCTGAGGAGACGAGACTTTATCTCGACGTGACTGGATTGGCCTGTTACCACAAATCGAATATCCCGGACTGGTACGATCAACTGGATGAGCAGGAACGCTGGAACGCGCAGGCGAGATTCTGGAAAGCAGTCGCGACCGCTTGCGCCGAGAGTCCAGCCATCTTTTGTTACGACCTGATGAACGAACCGATCCTGCCAGGCAAGCAGCCGACGACTGAATGGTTGGGGGGAGAATTGGGCGGCAAGTTTTTCGTCCAGCGACTGGCACTCGATTTGAATGGGCGCAGCAGAGAAGAGGTTGCAGAAAAGTGGGTCAACCGAATGGTTGATGCCATTCGCGAAACAGACGACCGTCACATGATTACCGTTGGCGTCATCCCGTGGGTCTTCGCCTTCGGTGGTGGGAATCCACTCTTCTATTCACCGACAGTTGGTGAACGCCTCGACTTTGTTTCCGTGCACTTCTATCCGGAAAAAGGGGAGGTCGACAAAACCATCAAAGCACTTCAAGCGTATGAGGTCGGGAAACCACTCGTGATTGAAGAGATGTTCCCACTGAAATGTTCGGCTGAGGAATTGACCGAATTCATCGATCGTTCAGCGACTCACACAGATGGATGGATCAGTTTCTATTGGGGGAAAACTGCGGAGCAACTTCGATCGAAAGAAAAACCCTCAATAGGCGACGCGGTTACCGCTGCCTGGTTAGAGAAATATCAGAGCATGGGTGCTCGAATGACAACGCGGAAATGAAGCTGTTGCATTAATTTCGTTACCAGAACGTCACAAAGAATCAAGTAAAAGTCATTGGAGGTGAGTTGACCGTCTGGGCATATTGGCCAACAGGGCTTCCTGTCGTTTACCTGCAAATTCGCAAAAATCTGCGTGAAGGCGTTTTCGTTTGATCCGAATAATCAGCAATCACGTTCAATCATTGTGAGTAGCAAGGCCTGAACAATCGAGTTTTAAAGAAAAAAGGAATGGAAAGAAATGAGTACATCCAATTCTGATCCGTTTTCCAATCCGTCGATCCTTGGATGCAGATTTTACCCTTATGCTCTGGACAAGCCGTCGTGGGGAGTAGACCAAAGTGAACTGCTTACCAAAAAGGCCATTGGATCAATTCTCATTACACCCCACTTCGAATGTGATGAGGAAGCGTTTGAACAGGAAG
>DAOUPA010000343.1 GCA_030626405.1 Planctomicrobium sp. | reverse complement strand
GTCATTGAAAGGGAGTGACAAGAAGTACGAAGTCGCGACATTCAACCGCGACCTGTTTACCAATCCGGCGGAAGACTCTCTGGCTTATATCGCTCAAGTCAGCAGTCTTCCGGAATGGCTGTTGCAGAGACTGGCGCCCGAAGGAACTGATGTCGACCAAATGCTGAAAATCGGCCTGTGGATGACAATTCCCGGTCGAATGGCACTGCGAGTGAATCTCCTTGAAACAGACCGCGGTTGAATGTCGCGACTTCGTACTTCTTGTCACTCCCTTTCAATGACAGAAGAGGAAGTTGACGCGGTCCAAGATCGGCCAGCGAGATGTCGTCGAAGACTTCTCGGCTGATGATGCTTCGCTCGATGTTTCGAAGGACACCGTTGACGAAAGGCTTCGCTTGCCCTTTGTTGATTGTTTCGCAGAGTTGCACGGTTTCGTGAACTGCTGCATGCTTGGCGATGTGCGACAGGCAGGCAAGTTGTAGACAGCCGAGTTGCAGAATCGTCCAGAGGTCTGCTTCAACATTATCGCGACCGCGTGTGACGAATGAAGTCAAGATGATGTCGATCGTTTCGCGGCGACGAACGGCTTCGTTCGCGAGTTCAGTCGCCATTTTGCGGTCGACCGATGGAATCGTCATCGCCTTAAACTGGTCATCTAAAATCCGAGAGACAAAGACTTCCCGCTCGCGATTCGCTTGCAAGGCACGGAAAGCAAACCAACGTGCGTTCGCGGCTCCGCTTTTAACGAATTTTTTCTTTTGCTTAGGTCGTCGCCCTCGATTGGGACGGTTGGAATAAGAATCTGGAGAGGAAGAATTCATCGAACACCTCGGCAAAGACTTTCAAGGTCTTCGAAGTAATGGGGATATGTTTTGGAAGTGCAGCCGGGATCGGAAATTCGAATCCCTGGTGCTTTGAGACCGAGCAGGGCGAAGCTCATCGCCATGCGGTGGTCGTCATAAGTTTGTATGGTTGCGGACTGCGGAGTGCCGGGATGAATGGTCATGCCGTCTTCGTGTTCTTCCGCCTTGATGCCGGCTCGGTTTAATTCGTCGACGACTGCCTGAATGCGGTCGGTTTCTTTCACGCGATTGTGAGCAATGTTGCGAATTCGTGTTGGTCCGTTTGCGAATGGAGCGACGCACGCCAGCGTTTGTGCGGTATCGCTGATGGCGTTCATGTCGATGTCGATTCCAGTGAGCGGTTTGCCGATGAGGGTGATGGAATTCTCTTCCCACTTCGCTTCGCAACCCATCTTGACTAACGCATCAACAAAGCCGACATCACCTTGAAGAGCATCTCGATGCAAACCTTCGACGGTCACTTCTCCACCTGTGATGGCAGCGGCGGCGAAGAAGTAACTGGCGGCGGAAGCGTCTGGTTCGATGTCATAGCTCCGTCCGGTGTAGCCAGTCGCACGGACAAGAAAACTGTTCAGTTCTGGCTCATCAATCGTTGCACCGAAGGAACTCATGACATCGAGCGTCATGTCGATATACGGGCGCGAGACCAATTCCCCAACGACCCGAATGGTCATGCCTTGCGTCGCTGCGGGAGCGACCATCAGCAAGCCGCTCAAGTACTGGCTGGAGATTGAACCGGAGACTTCGATGGCGTTTGCCGTCAATCCATATGTTCGAACAATCACCGGCGGGCAGTCGTTGCCGAGTTCGCAATTGACATCAACTCCGGCTTGCGCGAGTGCTTCGACTAATGGAGAAATCGGGCGTTCCCGCATGCGTTCGTTGCCATCGAGTCGGTAAGTTCCATTACCGATGGCGCAAAGAGCTGTGAGGAAGCGAATACTCGTGCCGCTATTTTCGCACCAGAGTTCGGCTTTCGCTTCAGGGATTATGCCGCCAGCACCATGAATCTGGATGCGATGATTGTCGAAGTCCGTTTCGACCTGAATTCCCAAAGTGCCGAGGGCGGTCGCCATGACGCGCGTGTCGACACTTTCCAAAACGCCAGTCAATTCCGTCTTTCCACTCGCCAGCACAGCGATGATCAACGCGCGATTCGTCAAGCTCTTCGACCCAGGAGGGCGAATCGAACCGCGAATCGGAGCGGAAACCGGTTTGATTTCAACGAAATCGGACATTAAACGTTTATTTAAATGATTGAGATTTTGCCGCACACTTTAAGTGTGCGGCAAACGAGCGGACAACTTTGACGCAGTTTTTGCAGTACAAATCTGTGATATTCGCCCATCATAGCCAATTGCAGCGAACCGTACGAATCGAGGTCCAAGATGTCCATCGTCGGGGGTTTGACAATCTCACACGTGCCCATTTACGAGAGAATGCCGTTTCACTTCCGTCCTTGTCATCTGTTTTCTAAACTCCCAAACCGGTCTTGGACCGTTTGTTCACCACAAATCGCGGCAACGGCGCTTCCCTTGCCCATCGATCCCTAGTCCCTCAATCCAAAACAAAGATTCGATGTCAATTTTAGTCGATAACTCCACAAAGATCATCACTCAGGGAATCACCGGCAGCGCTGGCCTGTTTCACTCGCAGAAGTGCCGTGAATATGCTGAAGAACATCGCTCTGGCGAAGCCGTTTTTGTTGGTGGTGTCACGCCAGGTAAGGGAGGGACGGAAGTCGATGGCTTTCCTGTGTTCAATTCCGTTGCAGAAGCGATTGAAAAGACCGGCGCGAATACATCACTGATCTTCGTACCGCCTCCATTCTGTGCCGACGCAATTATGGAAGCCGCCGATGCTGGCATCAGGTTGATTGTTGCGATCACCGAAGGAGTCCCGGTCGCTGACATGGTGAAGGTCGAGAAGTTCCTGAAGACTAAGCCGAACTCTCGCTTGATCGGTCCGAACTGCCCGGGAATCATCACACCTGAAATCGCCAAAATCGGCATCATGCCAGGCTACATTCATCAGTCTGGAACTGTTGGTTTGATCAGCAAGAGCGGAACGCTCACCTACGAAGCGGCCTGGCAGTTGGGGAATTTGAACCTTGGTCAGTCGACTGCGATCGGAATCGGTGGAGATCCAATCATCGGGACGACGTTCATCGACCTGCTTGAACTCTTCGAAAACGACCCTGGCACCGAATCAATTCTGATGATCGGCGAAATCGGTGGCGACGCTGAAATCAAAGCAGCGGAATACATCAAAGAGAACGTCACGAAACCTGTCGCCGCCTTCATCGCTGGTAAAACAGCCCCTCCGGGAAAACGAATGGGCCACGCCGGTGCGATCATCTCTGGTGGAAGTGGAACCGCCGAAGAAAAGATCACCGCGCTAGAAGCCGCCGGAGTCGAAGTCGCCGAAAGCCCCGCCGACATGGGCAGCGCAATGCAACGTGCGATTGAGAAACGCAATTAAACTTTCGGCAGTTCCCACGGTTTGCGGTATTCTTCTCTTGTCCTCAAAGCATTCGCTGCATCATCGTTTTCGAATGTTTCGGTTTCTGCATTCAACGTGAGCGTTCTCCCAACACGGGCGGCGATGTTGCCGGCGTGGCAGAGGACGGAGGCGGGGTGACCGACTGTTTCGAGGTCGCAGGCAGGTTTGTTTCGTGTCTTGATGCAGTTCAGGAAGTCCTCGACATGTGGTCCTTCGTAGCTGCTGCCTTCTCCTTGCGCGAGCAACTTGTTTTTCGGGCCGTATGCCTGCCAGGTACTGTTGCCAATGATGATGTAGCCCTTGTCTCCGAAAATTGCAGACCCTTCGGAGTGTCCATATTCCTGATACGGCGCCCAGATTCTCATTTCGTAAGTGAGCATTCGCGGTGGTGTTCCGGCGAATTCATAGTTCACCTGCAACGTGTCCGGAAATTCCTGCATATCATCGAAGTACCACTTTCCACCAGTCGCTGAAATTTTGTGAGGCATGGCGACTTCTAGTTCTCCGTTTGCTTTTAAGGCAGCATTGAGAGCCGCCATCGACATATCCAATCGATGCACGCCATCGTTGCCGAGATCACCGGTTCCATAATCGTGGAACCACCGCCAGTTGCCGTGAAAGCGTTTGACATTGAATGGCCGCTTCGGAGCCGAACCGAGCCAGAAGTCGTAGTCAATTCCTTTCGGTGGATCGCTGTCCGGCGGATGACCGATACTTCCTTGCCGCGCACTCTCCCAGGCTTTCGCAACCAGGCATTTGCCGAGTGCTCCGGTCGAGATGTACTCCAGTGCCGTGATCAGTCGTTGAGTCGTACGGTGCTGCGAACCCATTTGAATGACGCGTTTGTGCTTCCGCATCGCCGCGACCATCGTTCGCCCTTCGACGATGTTGTGGCTATCCGGCTTTTCGACGTAGACATCTTTGCCTGCCTGGCAAGCCATGATCGTCGGAATCGCATGCCAATGATCTGGCGTGCCGACGACGATGGCATCAAGAGAATTGTCGTCGATCAGCTCTCGAAAATCTTTCACACCTTTCGGTTTGAAGCCTTGGATTTTCTGCGAAGCATCAACACCAGAAGCCAAACGCCCAGGGTCAAGATCAGCGATGGCGACAACGTCTGCCTGTGGTGACTTCGAGAAAGTCCGCACGAGCGCCCCGCCTCGACCAGCAGCACCGATACATCCTACTCGAATCCGTTCCGAAGCCGGCAACTTCTCCGCCGCTTGAAGGAACACCGCTGTTGAACCTAAAGCTGCTGCCGTGGAAGTCAAGAATTCTCGCCGCTCCATAGTCTCACCTCTTCATCTCGGGGATCGATCAGTTTGCCTGAATGTAAACTTTTGGTACGCAGAAAGGAATGAAGTGAATCATTGCGAACAGACGAGTGGATCAGAATGCTTGAAAATCTCCCTTTGAATTTACGGTCACATTCAAACACATTATGATCATTGCCCTCCCTGCGACTCGCATCCAAGCTTCCTCAGAAGAGACCCCTGCCATGAAACGCTTTCAGCAAACAATGATCGTATGTGCCATTCTCTTATTCACCACAACACACGCGATTGCAGAATCAAACTGGAAAGTGGGATCGGATTTCGCAGTGATCACACCGCAGAAACCGATGTGGATGGCAGGCTATGCCGCTCGAAACAAACCTTCCGAAGGAGTCGCTTCGGACTTGCATGCCAAGGCTGTTGTCCTCGACGATGGAAATAAAAACAAAGCTGCAATCATTACGCTTGATCTGATCAGCGTCCCGCGTGGTTTGCGAGATCGTGTCGCGAATCTTATCGAGAAGCATCATGGAGTTCCAGCAGATGCTGTCATGTTGAACTGCTCGCACACGCACTGTGGCCCAGTCGTTCGCTCACCAGAAGCGACGATCACAGATATCGACTCTGAGAAAGTGAGTCAGGCAGTAGAGTACAGTCGGACTCTTGAAAAAACGCTTGTGAAACTGGTAGGCGGTGCGATTGAAAATTCGGTCCCGTCCACTTTGACCTATCACCGTGCCCGTGCCGCATTCGCCATGAATCGTCGTCTTCCAACGGCAAATGGTTTCCGTAACAGTCCGAATCCGGAAGGTCCTGTCGATCATGATGTTCCCGTACTGAAGATCACAGATGTGGACGGAAAACTGACAACAATCTTGTTTGGCTACGCCTGCCACAACACGACGCTAGGCTTCTACGAATTTTGTGGAGATTACGCAGGCTTTGCTCAAACCGAAATAGAACGTGCTCACCCTGGGGTCGTGGCGATGTTTGTCATGGGATGCGGCGGGGACCAGAATCCTTATCCGCGCAGAACACTCGATCTGGCGATAACACATGGAAAAACATTGGCGACATCCGTCGAAGCGGCTCTCCAAACTCCTGCGATTTCTGTCAGCGGACCGTTGCAAGCCAAGCTGGAGCATGTCGAAGTGACCTACGCCGCACCCCCAACGAAAGAGGAATTGGAATCACGCTTGAGCACCTCAAACAAATACATCAAAAGACACACCACACGGCTACTCAAACAACTCGAAAAAGAAGGCAAACTGCGGACCAGCTACACAACACTGGTGCAAACGTTTCAGTTCGGCGACGATTTGACTCTGATCGCTCTTCCAGGTGAGACCGTCATTGACTACTCGCTCCGACTGAAACATGAATTCAGTGATCGGAATGTTTGGGTGGCTGGCTATAGCAACGATGTGTTTGCCTATGTCCCCAGCAAACGAGTCTTGAACGAAGGCGGTTACGAAGGGGGCGGCGCACTGATCTATTTCACAACTGTCCTACATCCTGGACCGTTCGCCGAAGATATTGAAGAACGAATTATCAACTCGGTTCATCGACAACTTGAGAAGTGATTGCTCTCTTACTGAGCGTTGACCTTTCGTCACGTGTCAATAAGACTCCGTATCGTCGTGACTCATCGCTGATTTGTCTCTAATCGAAACTTCATACCACACACGGGACATCCCCACAGAAAGATCCTCCATGCTTCGCACGCTTTGCTCTCTCACCATGGTCGTCATTGGTCTCATGGGACCGCTTGCTGTCGCTCAAGAGGCACAGGTTCCCTACTCAATCAAAGTGACATCGGATCGCGAAGAGGCGATCTACAAAGTCGGCGAGAAGGCGATTTTCACCATTTCGGTTTTGCAAGGAGAGAACAGAGTCAGCGGTGAAGGGACTCTGTCATATTCTGTGGACGATTTTCTTGATTCCAAGCCGTTCCCGAATCGGGAAGTGACATTGGGCGAGAAGCCTACTCAGGTCACCGTGGAATTGAAGTCACCAGGGTTTCTACGTTGCCAAGTGACATTCAAACCGAAGGTTGGAAAATCGGTTCGAGCGGCTGCTGGTGTTACATTTTCACCTGAGAAAATCGGTCTGAGCCTGCCGGTTCCGGACGACTTTGATGAATTCTGGGCAAACCAGAAAAAGCAACTGGCTGAGCTGCCACTCGATCCAAAACTGACGCCTGTAAAACATGCGGACACGTCGATTGAATGCTTCGACGTTCAGGCGCCTTGCCTGGGTGGTGCGCCGATTTCTGGATATTTTGTAAAGCCGAAAGATGCGAAAGCGAAAAGTCTACCCGCAATTCTATGGGTTCACGGTGCCGGAGTTCGCAGTTCAAGTCTTGGCAACGCTGTGAAAGGTGCGAAAGCAGGCATGCTGTCCATGGATCTCAACGCACACGGAATTCCGAACGGAAAACCAGCAGAATACTATAAGGAACTGTATGCAGGTCGCCTCAAAGGCTATCGCTATGATGGTCGAGAAAGCCGCGACACGATTTACTTTCGTGGAATGTACCTGCGTATTGTCCGCGCGATTGACTTTCTCACTTCGCAACCGGAATGGGACGGAAAGCATGTCGTCGTGATCGGGCATAGTCAGGGCGGAGGGCAGGCACTCGTCGCTGGTGGTCTTGATGATCGCGTCACCATGATCGCGACAGGTGTGCCTGCGATTTGCGATCATTCTGGACGAATCGCAAATCGGATCAATGGCTGGCCGAAACTCGTCCCCCAAGGAGCCGACGGCAAACCTGATCCGCAGATTCTGGAAGCGGCTCAATACGTTGACGCCGTCAACTTCGCAACACGCTGCAAGGCTGAAGCAATCATGAGCGTCG
>DAOUPA010000723.1 GCA_030626405.1 Planctomicrobium sp. | reverse complement strand
TCATTCCTGTCCAAGGTCATTCAATTCTACGTCATCGCACACTGAATCACACAGTTCAGCGGGTTTGATTGTTGACAACATTCGACACATCAGGTCTGTTCAGCTGGTAGATCTGGAGGACGAATTGCCAGCAATAGGAAGACAGCGATGATTGCCAGGCTTACTCCCCAGCCGAAGGCGACGACGAGTTCAAGTTTCCATTCGACCTTGCAGACTATCTGTTGCACAGCGACCAGAAATGATAACGTTACCTTGTCTCTCTGCACTCTTTCGTGTGAAGTGAAGTAGGCCTTTCTCGGAGAATGCAGACGTGTGGAAGCTCTTCGGTGGGCTGAACACCGAGTGTTCGTGTTGTGCACAAAATGCCTGAAAGGATGTCGATGTCAATTGTAGATGCACTCGACTCCAAGGTGATGTGCGGTGAGGTGACAGCGGTGCGCGGTACGGTCGTTGATGTGTGGTTTGATGATGGGCTCCCTCCAATTGATGCCGCACTGCAGTGCGATCTCGATGATCATGAATCGGTGATTGCGGTTGTCCATGCACACCTTGGTGACTCATCGTTACGGGCGATTGCGACTGGAAGCACCAGAGGCATGCGACGTGGGGCTCGGGTACTCTCCGACGGGAAACCGCTTCGGATTCCAGTGGGACACCAACTCATCGGGCGTGTCATTGACCTCCACGGACAACCCTTGGATGGTGGTGCGCCGCTCTCATGGAACGAATCCCGTCCGCTTTATCGGTCGCCTCCTCCACCATCTTTTTGTCGCGGCTTGGGTGACGTTTATCCCACTGGAATCAAAGTGATCGACCTCTTCTGTCCGTTTACACACGGCGGACGAGTAGCAGTCTTCGGCGGTGCCGGAGTCGGAAAAACTGTGGTCTTGACCGAATTCATCCACAATGCTGTTGCCAATTTGGATGGAATTGCCGTGTTTTCCGGAATCGGTGAACGGTCACGTGAGGGGCTTGAATTGTGGCAAGAATTGCAAGACCGGGGTTTCATGGATCGAACGGTGATGGTTTTCGGTCAGATGAAAGAGCCGCCCGGTGCGAGGTTTCTCGTAGGCTTGGCGGCCTTATCCGTCGCGGAATATTTTCGTGATGTCGAAAAGAAAGACGTGCTGTTTCTGGTCGATAATGTTTACCGACATGTGCAAGCTGGCATGGAAGTCTCTGGACTTCTCGGACGCTTACCATCGAGGGTTGGCTACCAGCCGACGCTAGCCGCCGATATCGCCGCTTTAGAAGAACGCATCACAGCCACGCAGCATGGCGATATGGTTTCAGTCCAAGCGATATACGTACCAGCTGACGACTATTCTGATCCGGCGATCACACATGCGTTTTGGCACATGGACAGTTCACTTGTTCTCTCCCGTGACGTCGCAGCCGAAGGCTTGTATCCGGCAGTCGATCCGCTGGCGTCCTCCTCCAAAGCGCTCGATCCAGCAATCGTTGGTCAGCGGCATTACGATGTTGCCCAACAGGCTCGGCGAGCACTCGGACGATACGAAGAATTAAAAGATTTAATTTCGATGCTGGGGATCGACGAGTTGTCGTCAGAAGACCGCCAGTTAGTCGGGCGCGCAAGACGGCTTCGCAATTTTCTCACTCAACCGTTTTTTGTCGCGGAGACGTTTACAGGCATACCAGGTCGAAATGTTCCGATTGCTGCGACAGTGGAAGGAGTCGAGGCAATTCTGGCTGGGAAATATGACGACTTGCCTGAAGAACGTCTGTTTATGATCGGGGCGTTGGACGAGATTGAGTACAAGACAAACAACCGGTGACCACATGATGAGCCATCAACAATTACGTGTCGTGATCCGGACACCGCGAGAAACCGTCGTTGATCAGAATGTCTCATCGATGCGTGTTTCAACACAAACGGGACAAGTCGGTCTTCGTCCTCGCGGAGAACCGAACGTCTTGGCTATCGAAGCGGGATTGATTGTTCTTCGATTGAACGATGGCACGCAATATGTGGGCACGGCAGGCGGACTGTTGCATGCCGATGGCGAATCGGCAAGCCTGTTAACGCCATTGGCTGTGGTCGGTGACGACGTGGAATCGGTGTCTCGAGAACTGGACACGTTGCTTTCCGCACCGAGTGAAGAAATGGAAGTGCGGCAGATGCTCGGACGCCTGGAAAACCGTATCCTCAGTGAATTACGACAAGAAGATGCCATGACGGGAACTCTGAAAGGGAAACCTTGATGAAACCGACGGAAAATCCAAGGGGGAAAACGATGCGAGTTGATCCGCGCGCGGCAGTTCGCCGAGACGGGGCTCGTTTGGCACGCCGTGAGAAAGGGCATCGAAGTTTTTGGCGTTCGCTCAGCGTAATCGGAATGGTTGGCTGGCCAATTACATTCGGGTCAGTCGGTGGAACATTATTGGGGCGTTATTTGGATACACGTTTTGAGACCGGAATTCGCTTCACCCTCATGCTGATGACAGTAGGGGT
>DAOUPA010000395.1 GCA_030626405.1 Planctomicrobium sp. | reverse complement strand
GTTCAGTCTGCGTCAGCAGTGACGGGTCGATCCGCGAGTCTGAACAGGTAATGAACAAGGCCAACGGCTGTTGTCCGTCAACGAGTGTTTCAAACAATCGTTGCTTTGAACTGAAAACGCCATCCTGGAATTGGTGAATACCTTCAACGAGCTTCTGCATGAGAATTATCTCCACGGTTTTTTGTCGACGCAAATATGTTCGCGAACGGAATGAGTTTATGACGTCGGTGGCAATCATACGACGATTTGATAATGGGGCATCGCAAGCGAGTGCGTTCTGATTGCATGTTGCAAGTCTGAAGCACGAACAGCGCAGTGTTATTAAGAAAAATGAACCCGCCTGATTGACTTAACAGCCGAGACGAAGACGTACGGTCAGCGCGCAAGCACATCAGAGAACTGATTCAGATACAGAACACGCAGCCTAAATGACTAGCGGTGCGCGGAGGCCGTTGGCAAGCTGGTGACCAATAATCGCCTGCGGGCGACTGCCGTAAGAATCGGCTTGGCGAGGCTGATCACTGATCTTGTGAAAGGGGCTGGTGCCCCGGCGGTGGTTGAGTGCCCTTCGTCGAGTCGAAGAGGTGACAACCAATTCTTCCTCGGAACTTTCCCCGTCCTCTTCAAAAGGACATTCCGTTTCAGATGACTCTGCGCACGTCATTCCGACAAACTGGGGAAGCGGTAAGATGGCGAAAGCACAAAGCGAGACAATCACTGGCAAAAGCCGTGAAAAAACTCGTCGCTTTGTAAGACGCCCTCTCAACACCGTATGCAAGCCTTCTTTTTGAACCTTGGATAGATCGATTAACGTCACAAAACCGCACAGTACTTTATGGGAAATAGAGAAAAATGTCAAAACGAATTTTCTCTGTCCTGAAACTCATCCCATTTTGTGACCGCATGCACCCATTACTTCGATGACGCCGTCCGCTTTCGATAATCAAGTGGCGGTTGCTGTTCCGGGGTGACGAGGGGTTCGTATTTTCTTTCGCCGAGGCGGCGAGTCAATTCTTGTTTTCCTTGAGCAATGACTTCTGGGGCTTCGAAGAGGTCGACTGCGGTTGCTGTGAGAACGCGGGCGGCGAGCATCATTCCGTTTTTTGCGATCATTGTTTTGCCACAGGCGACTGCTTGCCAGGAATGACCTGGTGTGCCTGGTACCCAGCATGCCGCGTTGAAGCCTGTTGTCGGAACATTCCAGGAAACGTCTCCGACATCTGTTGAACCTTGACCGGTTTCGCCTCTGGTGTTGATCACAGTTTTGATCGAGTCAATCGACTTCGGAGCCGACAGGGTTGCCTGCAATTTGAGAGCGAATTTCATGTCTTCACTTGAGTATTCGAGATCGTTGAGTTCTTCGAGGTTTCTCCGTGTCACTTCCGAAAGTGCATTGTTCGGCAGGATCTCGACGATGCCACCTTCGTTGTGGATCTCCAATCGCGTTTCGGTTCCCAAGGCGCCTGCCTCAGCACATTTGACGACGCGCTTGTAAACATCGCGAACAACATCGGAGCTCGGGTGTCGAACGTAGTAATAGACTTCCGCAAAATTCGGAACAACATTCGGCGCATCGCCTCCAGAAGTGATGATGTAATGAATTCGTGTACCGTCCGGGACGTGCTCTCTTAAGAGCTGAGTTCCGAAGTTCGTCAGTTCCACGGCATCGAGTGCCGAGCGTCCCTGGTCAGGGGCGGCAGCGGCGTGTGCGCTCTTCCCGTGGAAGCGAAACTTCACAGCAATCCGCGCGAGTGAAGAACGGTCGCCTGCCGCATTGCGACTACTTGGATGCCAATGCAGCGCGGCGTCGACATCGCGAAAGAGACCTGCCCGCGCCAGAAAAACTTTCGCGCTGCCCCCCTCTTCGGCAGGACATCCATAGAACCGAACCGTTCCTTTCAATTTTCCAGATTTGATTTGCTCTGCGAGTGCAATCGCGGCAGTCGCTGAGGCGACTCCAAACAAGTGATGTCCGCAACCGTGACCGTAGTAGCCATCGTCAGGTTTGTCCTGAAATGGAACGCTATTTTGTGACAGACCGGGCAGGGCGTCGAACTCACCCAGAATTGCCAGAACCGGCTTGCCTTCCCCAATCGTTGCCGTGAAAGCGGTGGGGATGTTTGCGACTCCGCGTTCGACGCGGAAGCCTTCTCGCTCCAGCCAGGTAGCGAGAAGGTCCGACGATTTTTCTTCTTGGTAGCCCGGTTCGGCCCATTCCCAGATTTGCTGAGCATTCTTCCAGGCCAATTCATCCGTGGCTTTGACTCTTGCGAGGGCATCTTGCTTCACTTGAGCTTGCCCAACCGTCAAGATTGAGAGGGTGATCACGCAGGAGAAAATCGTTCGGGTGAAGGCGCTATTTTGAGGCATTGGCAGTCTACCGTTTCTAAAATTCGCAATTGTGATCACATTGAGTAAAGACAGAAGTCTCTGAGGGTACTTTTCTTGCGAGTTGAAACGCAACTGGCAGCAGGAATCCCATCAAAATGTGAAAATCGGCTGGGGTTCATAAAGATTGTCACTTTCACACTGGTTGAGACTCCGTCACAATGAATCGTGCGTTCATTCGTGCGTCAGAGTGAATAGTACCCGCGAGAAAGAATGTCACAGTACAAAGCCGCGAGGCAGAAAGTGACAATGCTCTCCGCGAGTGGTATCTTCTGAACCGGATTTGCAGGACTATTAACAAACACAGAGCCGAGAACTTCTTTACTCAGGAAGCCTTGGAAAGATAGAGCGACCTCAAACCTCAGCGGGGCGAGGAATATCAAATGGCACCACGGAAGAAGAACCAATCCAGCAAGACTGGCTCTCAACTCGATCTTTCGACCCCAGGGGTTCGCGAGGTGTTGGGGTATCTCAATTTCAGTAGCGGGAACGCGGAGCCTTCCTTTTACAAGAACCTGAGTACCATCTGGAAGCAACTTCCGGATGATGAATTGAAATCGCAACAGTTGAAAAAGCTGCTGCTGGAAAATCTACAGAAGATTCCAGAGACCGAATCTGCTTTTTCAGACACGACTCAGGCCGAGCGAGTGATCTTGTTGGTGATTGATGATCTCCTGCCGGCATATCGCGAGTTTCAAGGCGACCTTCTTTTTCATCTGGATGAAGACGACCTGGAGAATCCGTTTTTTCTTGGCAAGCTCTTTGAAGCCGTTCTTTCGCAAGGAGATTTGGGAGAAAAGAAAGAAGACGTTCTCGAAGCGGCGCTGGCCACACTCAACGATTTCGTTGGTTACCGTCCTGTCGCGGTTTTGGAAAACGGCCGGAAGATGGAGATCTACTCGCACGAGCGGCACCGTCCGCTGCCGCTGTACATACCTGGTGCAGGGGTTGCCGCTGGACCATATGACGAATTGATTTCACACACGATTGAATTCCTCAATTCGGCGCCGCAGGACTTACTTGAAGAAGCTCACTTTCATGTCGATCACCTTGTCGAACTTTCCTGTGACATGCGTGCTTACGATCATCTCAATCCGGTGTATAAGAGAACGAACTATATGTTCGGGGAGTGGGATCCGCATCAGATCGATTCCAAAGGGAACTATCGCCGGTTTGTGATTCGCAGAATTGTTCTCGAAGCGATGCTCGACTGGATCGACGACAAGAAGGTCAAGATTTCGCGTAAGGAACGTTTGTACGACGCTGCCGCGGCGTTATGCGGAACGATGTTAATGGCCTCATCGATTAGCGGATCTGGCCCAGATACGCACGACTCCACAGTTTCACTGATGACACTCCTGCCAATTGTTGCTCGGCGTCGCGATGAATTTTACGCCCGAGTGATGAACAACCTGACTGGCAAACGTGCGGAGCGACTCAACGAAATCGCCGAGAAAACTCAGCAGCCGTTTGGGCATGTTCGCCAATACCTCAACATGAAGTTGGCAGGCTACGGGGCGCGTCAGGTTCAACATCGGGAACTGGCTCACCTGTATGCATCAATGGGGTATGCCGAAGCAAGCCGGAGTCAGGCAAACGCGATTCCAGCATGTTCGATTCGAATCGAAACAGAAATTGAATGCACGATTGCCTCGATCCACCAATCGCTTGATCAAAACGACGTTGAAGCTGCGGTCGGTTTGCTTCGTGAAACTCCAAAGCTCATCATGCGTGGGGTTGAATGCGGAGGACTGATCGACCCTTGGAACATTCTGGGGTTTCAGGGACAATACCCTCTCTTTTCCGCACGTGAAGATGCGATTCCCGATACCCGCGTAGAGACACTCTTAGGCTTGATGGAGTCAGTTTTTAACGTTTTTTCTCGCACGCTCGGGGAGGCAGGGTCAAAAGGGCTCGTTGGAATCACCGAAGAGATTTCCGTGATTTACCAGGGGCTCGCCGACTGGTGGGACCGATTCGGCAGCGATGTGATTGAAGAGCTACCCGATGTCGACGGTCAGGAAAGTTGGGAATCGGCGACGCATGTCTCAGAAATCATGAGCGAATGGCGCAGTGCTGGTGAAGCCTCTGGGGACATTTCCTTTTGGCGACAGCGCGTCGAGAAATTTCAATCGGCCCAATCGTACGCGCTTGTCGTTGACTCTTTACTTCACAAAAAAGACGAAGTCGCCGCGATGGGATTACTCATGCAGTGGCTCGGTCAACTCGATGATGTCGGTTTCGAATGCCCTCAACATTCGATTTTCTCCCTACTGATTCGTTGGATGAAGCTTGCCTCCAGTGATCAAAATCGTGACGACAGCGAAGAACGTTCCTTCGAACAGCAGGCAACTTCAATTCGCCGCATGTTCGCATTTCTGGAAGCGAACGCGGAAGACTGGTGGGGCGTGCCGATCTTTGGGGGCAATATTGGTGACAGTCAGGACGTCACAACCACCGATCTTCTCTTCGGCAGTCAATTCGAAGGGGATGACGACCTTGATGATGATGATGACGACGAAGACGATGTCTTTAGCGCTGCTTACGACGATATGGTGTTTCGAGACAGTGCCGAAGATGGCAACTGGGGTAACACAGTCGAAGGCGACTTCGGCACAAGCAGTGGTGAGTTTGAATCTCTCAATCGAGAGTTGGAACCGAGGTTGAAGTTTTTGAATGCTGTCGGTCAACTCTGGCAAATGGCGGCAGCGATGCTCGCTGGAGAAATGTTTCGACGACCCGACGAAGAGGTCTTCGATGCTCAACTCGTCGAAGCCATCGTTGCCTGGCACCGTCAGGCACAGCGTTGGCAGATTGATTTGGCGGAACTGATGGAGAACCTTTGGGACCGGGAACCCTCAGAGCCATTTGGAGATCACGATGGGAATGTCGAATACGACGTTCAATTGCAGGTCAAGTTTTATCTCCTGCACCAAGTGATCAACACGTTGATTTGTTTCCAGAACTCCGAGCGATTGCTGAACGGGTTGATCCCGGAAGATGTCTCAGTTCCGCGTGGAACTGAGCAGGATCGGCGTTTGGCGAAGATTTACCGCGCTGTGGTCCAACGAGATCGAGAAGCAGTCCGCGAGCTACTCCCATCGTTTTTGTCGAGGCTCTCTCGCAATCCGTTATTGTACGTGCCGTTCGAAAACGGAGGAGATCCAGGGCAAATCTTACGGACGCAGGGACTGCAATCGGTCATACGGTTTCTGCTACGTGAACTTCCACAACTCGGAATGCTTCGTGAAACGTGGCATTTGCTGTTCACCGCATTCAAGATGGAACGGAAGTGGCGACCGAAAGGCCAGGCGATTACCGAGTTCGACCGTCTCTTTACGATCGCACTAAAGAATTCACTCGACGCTTTGGTGAAGAGTGTCCGCAGTTGGTCGCCAGATGAAATCGATACGGAAGATCTCATTGATGCGATCAGCAAAGTCCTTGACCCGTATCAATGGCTCTGGTCAGAGCATAGCCGGACGATGCGTATTTCCGCAGTCGATGGACTTCGTAAAGAAGTGGAATGGGAAGAACTGGAAGATTTTATTCAGGTTTACGGCGGCGATCTCTTCCACGCCAGCCAACTGACTTTGGGCAATGTTCGCTCGATTTTGCATCACGGAGTCGACTGGTTTCTCGACTATCTCGAAGAAGAACAAGATCCGATTCATCCTATTAAGTTGCTCGATCACCTCGATTCTGGAGCAATTGGTCGCGAAGACGCCGAATGGGCGCTCGAACAGGTTTACTCGATTGTGGTTGATCGTTTCGATCGATTTCTTGAATACAACACAACGACGACGCAATCTGACTATGGTGAAATGATTTATTGCCTGTTGGAGTTTCTTCGATTGGAAGCCCATTATGATCGAGATGCCTGGAACCTGACACCACTCACGCTGGTTCACGAAATTCTTGTTCGCAATTCCTTGCTCGATGCTGCGGATGTTTGGGAGTCGACGTTCGAAATGCAAACCGCTGACCTTGCCGATCAACATTTGAAAGATTTACGCCGGTTGCAAAAACGATACGGAATGAAAATGCCAACCGTGACTGATCATCTCCGAGAACGATTTGTCAAACCCCTCGCAGTCAACAGAATGGTGTCGTTGGTCAAACAGGCAATC
>DAOUPA010000088.1 GCA_030626405.1 Planctomicrobium sp. | reverse complement strand
GGCGTACTTGGGACAGATTCGCTGTAGCAGAAAACGTATGAGAAATTCGGATTCAAATCAAAAAACGGTCGGTATTTGGCGTGTCCCAGACATCATTTGGCAGCGAATTTGGGACGTCCTACCGAGATTGTCGACTTGTCATTGCCTCACGCTGCAGGCACCAAACAATCATCCCCGGAGCCACGAAGCCGACGACTGTGAGTATCAGTGTGAGTATGAAAACTTCCGCCTCCACCACTGGATACCAGTTGCGGACACCTGTATAGCCTCCCAATACGGAAAAGAAAATCCACCCCCATACCGCATAAGTGATGACTCCGCTGAACACCATTAACGCGAGTGTCCCCGAGACCTTCCATGCATTCGTGTAACCTCGCTTGTCCAAATACCAGACAACCACTGCTGGGGCCAAGAAGGCAAGGATTGCAGCAGCGATTGCGAGTCTGCCGTTAAAGTTAGCCTCGTCACCACTCTGAGGCTTCCCTAGCGATAACAGGGTCACGTAGAAAGTGACGACCCCGGCGACCACCATGGACGCCAATGTCCCAATGATTTTCCACATCGCATTACCTTCACAATTACGGATCGCAGCGGTTCAAGTACGCCAGAGTTTGCACCTTCAGTCGGCGCCTAACTTGGTGATAGATAATCTCTGCCTATCGCCTGTTGGCGGCAGATTTGCGGCCTAACCGAAGAAGTCGTACTGCTTGTTACGCCGCAAATTAGATACCAAAAGCTCAGCTGAATTGTCGTACGTGCGGCTCGGTGTTCACTGCTGGCAGATGCGGAAGTCCAGCTTCTCAAAGTCCGACGCATACCAAGAGCGTCGTGTGTACGAACGCACATGTGCACTCCCCCTTTTGCGTCTAAGCCGTTGCCGCGTGCTGCGAAGTCAACGATCCCAGAATTCGTTGAGAAAACGCCTGTACGTTACTCCACTTTTGCAGGCTTCAGAAGTTCAAGTCGGAATCAGCCCAGACTCCGAGAAAACGCATGGCGTACTTGGGACAGATTCGCTGAATCGGAAAACGTATGGGAAACTCTGAATTGTTATCCAAGAGCGGGATATGAGTCTCAGGCCAAGATCGCGTTGATCACCTGCCCTTTAGGAACAACTTCGTATGGTCGGCCCAGTGAATCATGGATTTGCGTTGTCGAATCGACGCCGAGAAGACGATAGATCGTTGTCATGACATCGCCTGGACTCACCGGCGATTCTGCCGGAGTGGCTCCGTGGCGGTCACTGGCGCCAAAGACGAAACCTTCGCGGATACCAGCACCTGCAAGCATGACGGTGTAACAGGAATTCCAATGGTCACGACCAGCATTTGCATTGATCTTAGGCGTGCGACCGAAGTCTCCCAGAACCGCCACCAGAGTTCGGTCCAACATGTTCCGATCCGCCAGATCCTGGAGTAGACTACTGCAAGCGGCATCAAATTCTGGGAGCAATCGAGTCTTCAGGCTGGTGAAGTTATTCCCATGAGTATCCCATGTGGAGTTGGCGTCCGGCGCCCATGACAATGTGACAAAACGCGTCCCTGCTTCAATCAGGCGCCGTGCCAGTAACGTACTCTGACCATAAATGTTTCGTCCGTAACTAGCACGTGTGGCGGCTGGTTCTTTATCTAGGTCGAACGCATCCTGGGTTGCGGTGGATGTCAGCAGCTCAAAGACCTGCGACTGAAAATCATCAATAGCTGACATCGACCGATCCTTCTGTAGTTGTAGTCCGCCACCCAACCCCGCTAATAACTCACTTCGATTCTGGAGGCGATCACGGGAAACAGCTTTGGGAAGAGTGAGGTTTTCGACATGAAAGTCAGGGGCATTGGGGTTGTTGAGCACCCAAAACGGATCGAACGTCTGCCCCATCAATCCCGCTAGGAATCCCGGTTGTAGTGGACCAGCCGCACCTTCTTTCGTTTTGTACGGTAGAGCGACATAAGGCAACGTTCGATTTTTGGGTGGTCGAAATCGAGCCAGTACAGAACCTGGTGATGGGCGGTCACTGGGTTGCGCACCCCCACCAAACTCACCGCGGTCGTGCCCTGTGAGTGCTGCGTAAACTGCAGCAGCGTGTGAGTTGTTGACTCCGTGATTCATCGAACGGATCAGCGTGGTGCGGTGCATTTGCCGCGCCAGCCGTGGCAGGTGCTCGCTGAGAGAGACTCCTGGTAGACTGCTGTCAATTGGCTGAAACTCACCGCGGATCTCGGAGGGAGCATCCGGTTTGAGATCCCACATGTCGAGATGACTTGGTCCGCCGTTGAGGAAAAGAACGATGCAGTGATCGGCACGCGCCGTCAGTTCTGAGGCTGCAAATAAATTTTCCCCGCTTCCCCAAAACGCCGGTACTGCGGCCGCTCCTAGTTGGAGAAGATGACGACGCTGAAAATTTATTGAATCTCGTTGATGTCTAACGACCATTAATTGCTCTTCCTGACAAGACTCAATCTGACACTGGATGATTGTATATCAAGGGTTTGAAAGAGGGAATTGAGAAAGAGAAAATCGACGTAGAGTTGAACAAACCAGCTTTGCCTTTAAACATTTTCACCAATGCACCGACGCAACAAGTCAAAAAAGGTTCGAATTTTCGCTCACGAAATTCGTCGATTCTCTCCGACCAGTCAGGCTGACGAAAAATAGACCCGATTCTCAATATACGTATGGCATTGATGACACGAAAATCGTGTGTCAAAAAACGTATGGAAAACTGCGACAGACATCGGCCGTGAGGTAACCTCGATGTCAAAAAACGGTGGGTTTTTGGCTGAGCCAAATAGTGTATGGAGTTTATCGGGCAATCAATGCAATGGAGCTGCAGAGGTTCTCCGTTTCACTGGGCTCAGAAGTTTCCCGAGGCAGCCTCCTTCAAAGTAGCCTAGTCGAGTTCCGCTTCAGCCAAGAGCTTCTTCAGACGAGCGTTCTCTTTCTCATTCTCCTTGAACCTCTTGGCCTGATCCATTCTCAAACCACCGTATTCTTTTCGCCATTTGTAATAAGTTTTGTCTGCAATGCTGCACTGACGGCAAGCCTGCTTGATTAAGATTCCTTGAGCAACCACCACTTCGACTTCTCGAAGCTTGTGAATGATCTGTTCAGTTGTGTAACGTACTTGAGGTACTTTTCTGCTCCTTGCTGAAACGGTTTTAGTATGACCAATGTCTGCCAAACACTGGTACCGTTATAGGGGGGCAGGTCAGCGCCATCTGGCGACTGAACGCCGGTTGATACTCTGCCTGGGAGCATGGAATGAAGCGATTTTGCATGACAATCCGAGACGTCCGGTTAGCAGCAGTGATCGCTCTGCTGCTCGCCGTTATTCCGTGGTGCCCGCTGCAAGCGGAAGATGACACGACACTGCGGGTCTTTATCTTTGCTGGCCAGTCCAACATGGTCGGTTCCGACTCGAAGGTCCAGGACATTCAGCGCTTTCCGCCTTTTGCGGGTCTGGAAACTCCTCAACCCGGCGTCCGATTTTCGTATTGCCTCGGCCGCGAAAATAAATCGACCTCAGATGGCTGGATCGATCTGCAGCCGGTCAACAACGTGGTCGGTCCGGAACTGAGCTTTGCTCGCCAGCTGACAAGCAACATCAAAGCCCCCATTGCCATCATCAAGGTCGCTGCTGGAGGGACTCATCTCGGCGGAGACTGGAATCCCGATGAACCCAGCGGATTCAAGATGTACCCCCTGGCACTCCAGTGGATTCGTGATGCTCTGGCCGACCTGGATGAGCGAGACATCAAGTATCGCCTGGAAGGATTCATGTGGCATCAGGGCGAGAACGACATGTTCAACAAGGAGTACATGGACAACTATGGCCGGAACCTGAAGAACTTTTTGGTAAGCTGGCGACGAGATTTGAATGCACCCGGCCTGCGGTTCTATATCGGAGAACTCTGCACGAAGACGATCTGGGGGATGGACCTGCGCCCCCGCATGTATGCCATCAGCCTCGGCCAGAAAGAAGTCACTGACAACGATCTCCTCGCCCAGTACGTGCCCACCTCGCATGTCGGAGTCGAGATCGGCGGCGGAGTCGGGCTGCACTATCACTACGGCACGCTGGGGCAACTTGAGCATGGCTTCAACTATGCCGATGCTTACCTGCGAAACATCGGCCACTTGAAGGAAGAATCCCACGCGCTCAATAACTGGCCCTATGCCCAGAGCTCAGCCGTGAAGCTCTTTGTTCTCGCAGGGCACCGGAACATGGAGGGGGAACGTGCGTTCGTACAAGAGCTTACGAGCCTGGATGGCAAGTCAGAGTTGCTGAACCACAACCAGACGGTCGCTTACAAGTACAGCATCGGCGGAGGCTATAAGGTGGCGGATGGCTGGGAACCGCTGGGACCGGCCGGTTTCTATGACACATTCGGCCCGGAGTTAAGCTTCGGAGCCACGCTGCAGGACAACGGCGTGTCCAACATCGCGATTGCGAAGTTCACGCACAGTGGATCGCAGATCATCGACTGGACTCTCGAGGGAAGCGAAGCCAAATCGCGAAACCTCTACCCGGCATTCATCTCCTTCATTCGCGAATCGATTCAGGAATTGGAGGCCAAAGGCCATCAGGTTGAGTTGGCAGGAATCTTTTATCACCTCGGTGAGAACGACATGTCCTGGTGGCCATTCCGGAAAGGAGCTTCGGAACGGCTGATGTCGCTGGTCGCGCAGAGCCGCAAAAATCTGGGTATACCCAAGCTCAAGTGGTATGTCAGCCAGCAGCCTCCCACGGATGCCAAACAAGTGAACAACATTGATGTGACGGCCGAACTGGAGAAGGCCATCGCATCGGACAAGCACCTGATTCATATCAAAGTGTTCGACCTGCCGAAGCAGGAAAAACAGCTCGTCATCGATACGCGCGGGATCGTGTGGCTGGGCGAGACCATCGCGAGAAAGTACCTGGAAGCTCAGTGAGTTGCCTAGAGAGACGAGATCATGCTGCCCGGCGCGAGTACGATTTCGGCAGGCCCGCGGGGGACAAAAACCTTGAACACCATTGAACAGGAGAATTCCAGGTCGCAACTCGCAGGGAGAATTGAAACGTTGAACTTTCCCGACGGCGCAATTACCATCGAAAGAAGTTGCTGAACTTCGAATCCTGAAGTTGTTACTCCAAATGGGAATACGTTTTCATTTCGTTTCACAGAATGGTCTTCAGATAGTCCTTGAATGTAACTTGGGTCATCCAAAAATCCTTCACGCTCAGTTGATACCAATCCGGAATTGTATTGCTTGAGGCATTCCAGGCACCCGCGTCCCGGATGACACCAACGAAAAGCGACAGCAACTCGATACTGTAGCAGACGATGTCCGGGAAAAATTTGGTACGTCTTCACTGAGCCGTGACAACAACCTGTTACATAAGACGGACCGTAATTCTGATCGAAGTTGAGACTTGAAACATTTTTCTTTATGCGAATAGGCACTTTGGTTGCACCCACTGGTCGATAGGAGAACATCATGACTATGAGAAGGACCATATTCAACATGGGCTGGTTGATGCTAGCGCTGATCGCCACACGGAAAGACGTCACAGCGGCGCCAAGTGAGACGCTCCGCCCGAACATCGTGTTCATCCTCGCCGATGATAAGTATGATGCAATCCTTGAAGATGCCTCGAATCCTGCAATTACAGCTGAATACATCGCAAATTCAGCATTTTACAAATTCATGCCAACCCAGTGAAATTCAGTTGCTTCCAGGACAGTTAGCTACACATTGCTACATTTCATGCTCCAACGCGGTTTTGCAAATAATTTCGATTTGAAGTCGCCTTTCATGATTTGCTAAGTTGTTGGCTCCCGCTCGACTTTAGTCGAGCTTGTGACGCCTACAAATGAGTACTCCTCATGGTTGCCTGGGTTCAATGTTTTCGAACAGGTTTCAAGATGCCTCTCCTCCCGTCTTGAAACGTTCGACGTGGATGAGTGTAGATATCGGCCGTTCTCGCGGCGGCTTTACCACGAAACTTCATCTGCTCACCGATGGTCAGGGCCATCCTCTGGGATTTCACTTGACCGGTGGTCAGGTTCACGAATCCATTGTCGTTGACCGCGTGTTCATGACAGCCAATGACTTGGTTGGCAGCGAAGGTCAACCTCTCGCGTGGCCAGTCGCGATGAGTGGTGACAAAGGCTATCGTGCCGAGTGGATCGACCATTACGTTCTTGAGTTGGGCATCAAGCCTGTCATTCCCTCGAAGGCAAATGAAGACCGAACTGCACGTGCTGTCGAATTCGATTCTGATCTGTACCGTCAGAGAAATATCGTGGAACGATTGATCGGTTGGTTGAAAGAATTCCGACGCATCTTCGCAAGATTCGAAAAGTCCGCAAAGAATTTCGGAGGTATGATTCGACCTGGATTCATTCAACGCTACATGCGAAAAATCCTGCCTAACGGAGTTTAGAAACGGAGCCTAGCAAGACTACTGTAGCTGGTCCTGGTGCGGGTATTCAGGTGAAGTGGGAGGACCACCCCAGCGACTTGAGCAGGGCTGGCAGAGACCGCACATGGTACGAGACATCGAACTCTTTCTGGGTGAGTTCGTTGATGCGGGCGCACGTCCAGTGTTGCCCTTCGAATCCGGCTGCCTCGGGACCAGCAGCGAGCAACTTGAGCAATCGCTGTTTCTGTTGAGAGTCTAACTTTGGAGTGGCTCCAGGCGCCTTGCCAGTCTTCAATGCGGTCTTCTTGCGACCGCGTGAAGACTTCTGCACCCACAGTTGGATCGACCGAACCGAGCATCCCATCGCCTGCGCGACCTCCGCTGGCTTCCAGCCTTCTTCGCAGACTAGTTTCACCACCCGCAAGCGGACATCTTCGCCACACGGCTTGCTTCCATGCTGATTCATGTCGCAATGAAAGCAGAAAACTCAACCCGCGCAAAGATCAGTCCGAGAGTCAGTAGCCGAGAGCAAAAGAGAACTGCGTCTTCCCACGTCATATTTGTGATGGGGAAATCAATAGAGTGAGACATATCATCAAGTTGAATAACTTTTCTGAAGGACTTCCTCATGACGCTTTGGAACTGCTGTATCGACACTTCATGAGCAGACATGAGAATCGGTTCGGTGATGTTCACTGTGTGAACGGGAACTCCTTCGGGAAGTTCAGCGGCATTTCCGTCATCGGGAATGCCCATCTGAAATTCTCCCTTTGGAATTTGGACAAGTCTTATCCCTAGATAATTCGTGATCGGTTCCATATCAACTCCTGCATTTCCTCGGCTGGCAAGAGAAGTTCTCTCCGGAATTCTCATTGGGGAACTCCGTAGTGGCGAGCAGTTGTTCGAAATCTTCTTGAAAAACCTCCTTTGGTGTCTCCCTGGAGTGCAGGACATGCCAAAGTCCTGGATCAATTCCATCACTAATAAAACGAACGGAACCGTCCAGAAACGCAACATGCACGCCGCCTGGGTGCATACTGCGTGACGTTGCCTGCTGATTGCTATCGACGTAGTGAACACATGGCATTCGTTCGCGAGTGAGAGTCTCGCTTCCAAGAATTTCATGGAGATTACCACAGCCCAATATGTCATCAGACCTCTCCCATTGATTGTTTGGCCCAAAAGCATCCCCGTTGACACCATGCGCCCACGTGATACTTCCACCGATTTGTCCCAGCGACCAAACTCCACGTGAGTCGAGTGGGTGGATACCAGATCGAACTTCCTCCAAGGCAACGAGCGTTGAAAGGCCATTCTCAAAGTTATCGAAAGAAAAAGATTTATTGATCCCAGCTACTCCGTTTCCCCAAAGCTCAAAACGCCGGTCTTGATCATCCATAACGAGGTGTGGGAACTCTCCACGAGAACGTGCCGTAGAAGGTGGTTCTAATTCAGTTTCGTAAACCACCAGCTCTGCTGGTGAGCACTCACTAGGCTCCGCCGTTCCTGGAGTTTACAAAAGACCCTCCTGTTGGAAGGCCCCGAAGGGCACAGGAGGATCCGGAATGAAAGATTGGCGAAGTCAACCCCATGTGAAATGGGACCGTAAGTATCAAATTGGGATTGTACCAAAATATAGGAGGCGAAAGTTCTACGGAAGTCTTAGGTCGGAGATTGGGAAGATTCTCCGGCAGTTGTGCCGTCAAAAAGAGATCGAACTTGTGGAAGGCAATGCACTGCCAGACCACATTCATTTGCTTTTGAGTATTCCCCCGAAATTCAGCGTAGCGAACACCGTTGGATTTCTGAAAGGCAAAAGTGCGATCAGGATCAACCGTGACCTCGGAAAAGTGAAAGGCACTTTGTATGGTCGAGCATTCTGGTCTCGCGGCTATTGTGTGAGCACCGTGGGTATGAATGAAGCGATGATTAAGAACTACATTCAAAACCAGGAAAAGCACGAGCGAGACGAAGAACGCGGCTTATTCGACATTAACTAACTCCAACTCAAACCAATGGCCCCTTTTAGGGGCCTTCCTCATACTACCGGCTCTGCCGGTAGTTATTGATTCGAGATTGTTTGTGCCACCGTTGATCGCATAATTCCCACGAGCGAATTCGACACCATTCCCCCGTTCGGAAGGTTGAAAGCGATATCGGTTCTGATCGTGATTAAACTCATCGGAGGGACAGCTTATCAATTTCATCTGCGTGATTCGGACCGATGAATTCGACTCTGCTCCGATGGGTGATGAAAGGTCAATTTGAGAACTCAGATCCTCTTCGCCAACAAACGAGAGTAAGAGTTGAGCGCAGTTTTGATGTGTGATTAAGTCAATGCGTTTTGCACGATGAAGAGCGAGGGAGGTTGCGACATCCGTACTCCACACAGCCGCAGGCGGCAACTTAGCGTAGGTTTCATGGTATGTATGCAGACCTAATGCAAGAGTTTTTAGCCTAAACTGACAGGTCTGTGCTTTTGAGGATTCTCTTGTTTTGAGCATCAGTGGAGCAGATATTGAGACCAGTAAACCAAGCACAACTACAACAACGAGCACCTCGATCAATGAAACTCCTCTTCGTCCGGCTGGAACCAGAGTTCTGCTTCGAAGTCACTTCGAAATCCCTCTGCGTCGCCAAAAACACAGAACAGACATTGTCGCTTGTGGCACTCTTTTGCGCGCTTCGCATGCTTAATGGGGCACCAGTATTGCTCGGTCCGGGAAGCAACTTCACGAGCGCATGCCAAGACTCCGTTGGAGTAGCCGCAGAAGATGCAATTGAGTTTTTCGATCACGTTCAGATAGCTCAGCAAATGTCGGTCGATCACTACGTACTCACTACGCTGTACGTAGGGAATTCGATAGATCGGGAAACAAACTGACTGGTAAACTAAGATAAAAAGGTCCAGCAGCGAGATCGGGAGAATCAATGAGTAGACGACAGGGGCAGATGAAATCTTAAGAAATGAAGCTTTGCATAACGTCTTCCAAGCCCGTTTTTCCATCGTTCTGTGATGTTTGCGCACATCTGGACGAAAGACTGCACGTCCGTGCTCTATCTCGAACAGCAGATTCTCCTTCGTCTGGTGGATCTTCTTTGCAACGACGCGTTCAAGCTCATGAATTTCCTCCAACAAAGAACTTAAATGTTTGTCCATCGTGTCGCAGACTTCGCATTGGAGATACAGAAAACAAGTCAAGAGTGCAGCCTAGCGTATATTGGTCCCTTGAGTGCGGCGATTCTTTAAAGAGACTTTGCGACAAAGCGGAGATTCGCGATCTGATGAAGATCTGGCGGAAATCGTTCCAAGCTTTTCTCTTCCTGAGACGCACGATAGAAGTGATCGAGCGCTTCTAGAATATCCCTGCGGCTAACGATACCCAATAGATCTTCTTCATTGACGACCGGCAGGTGACGATAGCCATGGTTAATAAAGATCGATGCCAATGAGAAAATGTCCGTCTCAGGAGGCACGCAGACAGGATGGCGCTTCATCATCGTTTGAACGTTTTGCGGCATTGCAGGTCGCCCATAGAACATCTCATTCGCCAAATGTTCCAAGCAGTCTGCTTCCGAGATAAATCCGACCAGAGATGAGATGCCACTTTCTTGCTTCACGACAACAGGAGCACTTGAAATTCTGTGCTTCTTCAAGAAGTTGATTACCTCTACTAGCGAGAAATGTGGTTCGACAGCGTACACGCGCCGGTTCATAAATTCGTGAGCTTGTGGCAGATTTTTGGGTGACATGATTATTTCTCGCGTGCATCAGTTCTATGATTTATGGGCCAGTTCATCTGGGACTCATTACAGCAATATTGTGCTGCACGTCCAGACTCGTGTTGACGCATGTTGAACATGGACTTTCAAAGCCGATTCTTACTTCGTGGCGACAACTTTGTCATCAAACAGGAATGGTGGATAATCTGTCGGTTCATATTCAATGAGCTCGTATCGAGATTGCAGGAACGCAACGACGTCGATGAGTTGACTGACGGTCATGACATCATTGTAGTTTCGCATCTTCGATTCCCCATCAACAGCAATCTCCTCTTCATTGAACCCTTCGGGCAGACGATGTGACGGATTGATGATTGAAGTCACGAGTTCCCCGTAGGTTTTAATTCTGCTAACTTCCCCACCGAGTCTCACCGACATTCCCTGCTCTTCCTCAGCGACACTCAGATCGATACCCGCAACTCTGTGACAATCCGTGCATTTCAGACTCACAAACGCAGCTTGCCCACGTTCGATGTCGCCATCTGGTAATGTGAACCCCTTCGCAGATTTTGGACCTCCTCCGCACCCAGACAGGCCAGCAAGCATGCAAATTCCGATTGTAATACAAACCATTCTCATCGCATTCGTCCCGGTTAGATTGTTTGTGGTAAACACGAATTTTCTGGAAGCAATTCTAAACAACATCAAGCTTGGTCACTCACCTTCGTATCCCATCCTACGAGAGGCAAGATGGTTGTCTTGTTCACGAACCTCCGTCATCGTTGCTTCAGTCAGCAACAAAATCCCTGCCACGGAGACTGCATTCTGCAATGCAAGTCTGATCACTTTCGTTGGATCGACAATTCCTTCTTCCACAAGATCGACGTATGTTCCATTAGCGGCATCGAACCCATAGTTGCCGGTCCCCTCACGCATCTTGCCAACGACAACACCCCCGTCAACCGCCGAATTTTCAGCGATTTGCCGAGTTGGTACTTCGAGGGCACGTTTCAAAATTCGCACGCCAGTCTGCTCATCACCCTCACAGTTGTCTTCCTCACGCTGCACGGCATTTATTGCACGCAGAAGAGATAGCCCACCTCCAGGGACGATGCCCTCAGAGATAGCAGCTTTTGTAGCGCTAATGGCATCATCCAAAGCTTCTTTGCGGCTTTTCAATTCAGATTCGGTGGGCGCTCCCACACGAATCACAGCCACACCACCTGCAAATTTTGCCAAGCGTTCCTGAAGTTTTTCCTTATCGTACTCAGAGGTCGTCTTCTCAATTTGCCGACGTATCTCCTGGCAGCGACCATCAATCTGTTCTTTTTCTCCAGCACCACCGATGATTGTTGTGGTCTCTTTGTCTACCACGATACGTTGAGCACTACCCAAATCCTCAACTTTGACTGCTTCCACCTTGAGTCCGAGTTCTTCGGCGATGAATTGGCCTCCCGTCAAGATCGCAATGTCCTCCAGCATTGCTTTACGACGATCTCCGTATCCGGGAGCTTTGACTGCAGTGCAATTGAGAGTACCGCGTAACTTGTTAACAACCAGCGTTGCGAGTGCTTCTCGCTCGACGTCCTCAGCGATCACTAGCAGTGGCTTACCGACGTTCATGAGTTGTTCGAGCAGAGGCAGCAAGTCTTTAATATTGCTGATCTTTTTTTCGTATATGAGGACCAGAGGATCTTCCAAAATCGCCTGCATCTTATCTGTCTCTGTCACGAAATAGGGTGAGAGAAAACCGCGATCAAATTGAAGTCCTTCAACGACATCCAGTGACGTTTCCGTTCCCTGCGCCTCTTCGACGGAGACAACACCCTCTCCGCCAACTTTTTCCATAGCATCAGCAACCAACTCACCCAATGTGGCATCATTGTGAGCTGAAATCGTAGCCACCTGCAGCTTCTCAAGTCGACTGGAAACCGGACGTGAGAGTGATTGAATCTCTTCGACGGCAGCACTCAGCGCTCGTTCCAACCCGCGTTTGATATCCACAGCGCTTGCACCCGCAGCGATATTTCGTACACCCTCGGCATAGATAGCGTGTGCTAACAGAGTCGAGGTGCTTGTCCCGTCACCGACAATATCGCCCGTCTTCTCAGCAGCTTCGCGTAGAACCTGAACACCCAGGTTTTCTTCTGGATCCTTTAACTCAAACTCTTTGGCGATCGTCACACCGTCATTGCAAACAATCGGCCGGCCCCACTTTTTTTCGATCAGTACGCACCGAGATTTTGGCCCCAATGTAGGTCTGATCGCGTCAGCTAAAGCACTCGCACCACGCAATATCTTTTCTCGAGCTTCCGTATTGAACAAGACACGCTTTTGCGCCATTTCAATTCTCCCTACGAGAAGATGCATCCCAGCGACACGATTCAAGAAACGAAACTATCAATCTGCTTATTGCAAATCGTGCGCCGTAAGTGCATGGTGGTTGAACAGATAGCCAGTTAAGACAAAAGTTGAGATTTGAACCACTGATAGTGTGCGAGATGGCACCATTGGTGTGACAAGCCTACATATGAATACGCGTTGCCCATTGCACAACCTATGATTGTGATCAAGCCATTAGGCTCGGGGGAAAAGTATGCACTTCACATCACCTCCGACGCCACGCTGGATGACCAATCCACGCAACGAGTGAGTGCCGCAGGCACACCATGAAACGCTGTTAGTCACAGATGGAAAGTTGATGTTGATATCATATGTTCGATTAACGCTCATGGCGGTCCACTCTGAGGCATCAGATTTGCTGTATCTCATGCGGAAGCTTAAAAATTTATACCAACGGAGCAGGTGAAGTGACTTTCAAACATCAGCAAGTGGTTGTCCCGGTCACGTGGGTCGTGGTTGCGGACGCAGGGCGAGGTCGAATTCTGGCAATTCACGACAGCGACGGGAGTGGGCTGCAGGAGGTGGATGCGTTGATCAATCCTCAAGGCACTACGCACATGAGTGAAAATGTCTCGGATCAACCTGGAGTGTTCATCGGAGGTTCCGGGTTGCCGGTCGCTGGCGATCCAGAAACGGACTTTCATCATAAAATGACTGAGTCGTTTTCCAGGCAGATTATCGATTACCTGGAAGCGGGGAGAAACAGCCATCAATTCGGCAAACTGATTCTGATCGCCGCACCATCGTTACTGGGTGCCCTGCGGCAGAAGATGTCATCGCCGTTGAAAAGAATGGTGGAATTCGAATTGGATAAGGACCTCACAAAGCATGCGTTAGCTGAGATTCGCCCGCAGATTGAAATAGGAAGAGCCTCGAAGACGTAGTGCAAACGTCCGCTGGGAGGGTGCAGCGGACACAGGATAAAATTCCCTCAGCCGCAGATCGAAAGTTGGCATCTTGTTTTCGATGAGCTTTCTTGGTGAGTTCATCTTGTCACTGGGTAGTCCGCCCGCTAATGCGGTCTGGCCACCCAGTGGCTGCGCTTCTTACCGAATTCAAAATGCTGAGTAGAGAGTGTACGCTATCAACAAGCATTCTTTTTTGTCGATTGTTTTCGATGACCCGTCATTTTACCTTCCATCAGTTTCTGCACGCTGGGCGCCCCATGCTTGTACTCTGTTTGACATTTCTTTCGTTTCTGGTGTTGTCCGGGTTGATGGCAGCCATTGATGCAGCGGCTCTCAGCGTGACAAGACCCGAGGTCGATGAAATGATCGTGGCTGGACGTTGGGGAGCCAAGGAGTTGCGAACTGTTAAGCAGGAGCTGACACGAGCCGTCGTTGTCATAGTCATCCTGACAAATACAGTCAACATTCTCGGGCCAATCATTGTTAGTCAGCAAGCATTCACTCAGTTTGGCATGCAGGGACTCAGTGTCGTCACCATCCTCTTGGCCTTGGGGACGATGGTATTCTCTGAAATCATTCCTAAAGCGATTGGGACGCATTATGCTCCGATCATCAGTCGCCTTTCAGCTCCTGTCATTTGTGGTCTACAGATCGTCCTGCTGCCTTTGGTTGTTTCACTGGAATGTATTTCAGGCCTGTTCACCACCGGCACACGGTACATCGGTACAGAAGAACAGATACGTTCATTGACAAAAATCGGCAGACAGGCAGGCTACATTGAGCACGATGAAGGTCAAATGATTCATCGAGCATTCACATTGAATGACAGGACAGCATCTGAAATTATGACGCCCTTGAGAAATGTCGTGAGTGTCGATCACACAGCCACACTTGGTGAAGCAGTCAAGTTAGTTCGAGGGACGAACTACTCTCGGTTTCCAGTTTTTGGAGAAAACGCAAATGACATCCAAGGCATGATTCTGCGAAGTGAACTGCTCGAAGCGGTGATTGATCAACACGTTGATCACATTGTTCAAACCGTCAGCCGAGAAGTGCTGATGGTTGACGTCAGCATCCCTTCTGACCGATTGCTCATCTTGTTCAGAGAGCGACAGTCACATTTCGCCATCGTGCGTGAAAAGAACACAACGGTCGGAGTTGTGACACTCAAAGACGTTCTCGAAGAATTGGTGGGAGAGATCAAAGATGAAAAGGATGCTGGATGACCAAATTTGATTCAGGGACAGCTTACTTATCGGATTTGATTCCAGAATCGTCGCTTGCAGAATCGGTGACTCGCTGTTCCGGCCAGATGTGAAACAATGTTAAGATGTCAGCTCGCCAATTCTGTCATAGCTGAACTCGCATGAGTTCAGGGTTCGTCCGCCTGAGGTTTAACACCCCGGCTACGTCCTTGTTATCGAACGCCAACGGCGACTCGCGACTGCAGGCGAATCAGCGTCCGCGGTTGCGAAGGTGTGAGCGTTTGTTTTCGAACTGGAGCGAATTTATAGCCCTTCGGAATCACAACCACGCCGTTTTCCGACACCGTGAACCGCTCGGCATCGATAACCGGATTCACACCGACTGTTTTGCCGGGCGGAATGCGGACGTCCTTGTCGATGATGCAATTTCGCACCTGCGCGCCTTCGCCAACTTCGACTCCGTCAAAGAGAACGGCGTCCTCGACGACTGCACCGGAGGCAATACTGACTCTGGATGACAGGATTGACCGCTCGACGGTCCCACCGGAAATGACGGCTCCGTTGCAGACGATGCAATCGGTGACCTCCGCCGGCTTGCCGAAGGAATCAACTCCGATACGAGCCGGTGGAGCCGGACTGTCGCATTTTCGGATCGGCCAATGTTTGCAATACAAATCAAGAGGCGCGGGACTCTTGAGCAATTCCATATTCGCTCGATAGTAGGCGTCGATTGTGCCAACATCTCGCCAGTAAGGTTGAGCCGAGTCCTCGCAGGGATCATGGAATCGGTAACCGAAGACACGGTTGGTGTGAATCAGTCGTGGCAGCAGATCTTTTCCGAAGTCATGGCTGGAATTGGGATCGTTGTGATCGGCGACGAGTTCTCGGCGCAGCAGTTCGATCGAGAACACGTAGATCCCCATGGACGCCAACGCACGATTTGGCTTTCCGGGGATCGACCTTGGGTGAAGCGGCTTTTCCTGAAACTCACAGATGCGATCGCCTTGATCGACCGACATAACGCCGAACGACTGAGCATCCCTGAGACCGACCTCCAGACATCCCACAGTCGCGTCGGCCGACGTTGACTCATGCTGACGAAGCATTTCGGAATAGTCCATCCGATAAATGTGGTCGCCGGAGAGAATGACAACATTCTTCGCACCACTGCGTTCCAGCAGGTACAGATTCTGGTAGATAGCATCCGCCGTACCGCAGTACCACGAGTCCCCGGTTCGCATCTGCGGCGGAACAGCGGTGATGTATTCACCGAATGCCGGATTGAAAATCGACCAGCCATCACGCAGATGTGTCTGCATCGATTGCGATTTGTATTGAGTCAGCACCAAAACCTGTCGCAGTCCGGAGTGCAGGCAGTTTGACAGAGTGAAGTCGATGATCCGATACTGGCCTCCGAATGGAACAGCGGGTTTCGCTCGTTCCTGAGTGAGTGGCGAGAGCCGTGACCCGACGCCACCAGCGAGAACGATGCTAATTGTGTCTGAGGGAAATGTCATGCCGGACTTTCGTTGTTAGAGTAACTGCTTCGTTGATGATACAGCGCAGCCACCAGATTTCAGGAACCTGCGTCGGACTTCATCAACGAAACGTAGTGAATTAATTGACCGACGAGTCGGTCGCTCGTTACTGAACTGGATGGCCAGGCAACACATCCACCGGCGGAGTGCAGAAAACTGCCGGAGACGGGTTGCAACTGTAATATGCGTTCGCTCGACGCAATTCGTACACAGTCACACCCTCACCCATGGAGTCAATTTCTTCCGCTTCCATGCCTGGGGCATCTAGCTGAAGCTGAATTTCACCATCAGTTTCTGAGATATCCAACGACGCCCAGTATGCGGCGTCCATGGGCCTCCCATTAGAGTCCTGTCCAGACCAGATTTACGGGAACAGCAGCTCATCCATCTCTTCGCGCAGTAACGCCAGTGACTTGTCGCCAAACAAGAATGGAAGACGATTTCGTACGCGTTTTGAAAGTGCAGTGTTCATCCGAATTCCCCTTGTTAAATCTAAAAAACGAACGTCTGGGAGCAACTCGCCACCAGACAAAAACTGCGAATTAGGTCACAGACACACCAGCGACCCCCAACAGATGGGAGTGATGCTCCACCGCGAACGCCACATGAATTGTGGCTCGGTATTCGGTGATATTTCCGTCTACGACCTGGGCTGTTTGTCGAACAACATCGACACCAGTCACATGACGTAGTGACTCCGAGACTTCCTTGACAGCACTACTCACAGCATCCTGCCAACTCTCCCTTGATGTTCCGACCAACTCAACAACTTTCACGATGGGCACCGGCATCTCCTTGTTACACAAACCAAATTTCGAGAACAGGGCATGCGAATAGCACGATCAATGCCAACATGAAATAAATTCTTTCACGAGGAGGATTCAAAGTAATTCACGGCAGCAAACAGGCCGTATCAGAGGACGCACGATGATCAAGAGACTGTTGGCGAATTCAGAACGCTAGCCAACCAGTGTGTCTGTCTGGCACAAGTTTTGAAACGTGCGTGCGAGTTCGCGCAGAGGCGAATTCCTGGTGTCAGAATTTTCTATCAGCGGCCTGTCAGGAGAATCCTGACAGGCCAGGAGGAGCAATCGCAATTTGCAAACGTATCTGCAAGTAACTCTTCAGAACCTCGATGTTCTGCATAACGATTTGCGAGATACAATTCTCATCGCATTCGATTCCACACTTCAAATGAGTTCGTTTCTTCAGACAGGGAGAGCCTGCGGTTGCTCGCATTGATACCACTCTTGGATAAGAATGTCGCGTTTTTCCTCGCGGGATAATACTGTGAGGAATGCGACAAACTTACCCGCGGGCACTATAGTTGTCCCACTAAGTTGTTTATGAGCTGAAGAATTGCAGATAACACTGCAATCACCTATGAGGCATGACACTGGTTTGGTTCCTGCTGACAACCAGCTTGGGGATTGACCATCGTTATCAAAAAGAGCTAGTCAATGGCTAAGAAACGGACTAAGAAGAGTGTCTCGGCTTCTCAAGCGAAAGCGTCATCTTCTGCTCGAGTTGAGCACGGATTTCCAATTGTCGGCATCGGCGCTTCGGCTGCGACCGAAGCCGGTTTTCAGCAAATCACTGTTTGAAATGAGTGATGGAGAATGGGACATTCCCGAGTTGCGTGAATTACTGCAAGAGATCCTTCTTGAATATACGACCTTTGACAACTTCAAGGTGGAACACGAATTCCCGCGAGTCGGTCATAAGGTCTTGATGTTGAACGCCCGCCGACTGGAACGTGAGCACGGACTTCCCAGGAAGGTCCTACTGGCGATGGAAGATGTGACTGAGAAATCCTTCGATTGAAAATGGAGTCATCTGTTCAACCATGTCAAACAAGAAATCACGCAGACAAACCTCAGATGCTGCAGCACTACGTGCACGGGCGGAAGAATTGCTCCGCGCGAAACCGTCTGAGATGCCGAGCGTTCCGACTGGTGATGTTCAGGCGCTCATTCATGAATTAAGTGTCTACCAGGCGGAATTAGAGATCCAGAACGAAGAGCTTCGCGATGCGCAGGTCGATTTGGCCTATTCACGCGATCGTTTCTCCGACTTATATGACTTTGCACCGGTCGGTTACGC
>DAOUPA010000219.1 GCA_030626405.1 Planctomicrobium sp. | reverse complement strand
GTGATCGTTGATGATCCCGCTGCCGCAAGGACCCTCTTCGGCAATCGCAATGAATGACGCTAACCAGATCAGTTTGCGAGATGGTCTGACCGCTTTTGTATGGCTGAGTAGCCCACGCCAGCCACTCGGGTTTTGTGGTCGGGTAGCGTAGCGACAAGAGGTCTTACCATGTGCGTTGAATGAAAACAGAACACTCACTTAAATAATTGGCCCTGCCAAGCTCCTCTGCCCTCTTCGTGTTTCTCCGGGAGTTGGTTCCATGCCGTCAATGTCTCACCTTTTTCGGTGAGTAAGATGACAAGTCCGCCGCAGTACCTTCCTGGTGGACGAAGCTTGACGCTGGTGAGGAGGCCTCCATCACGTTCGTAAATCGATAATGTGCCACCACCCCAAGAATGAGCAATATCAGCAACGGTCAGCGAATTCACTCGCCCTCGACCAGGACCATGAAACTCAAGCGTCTGCTCCCAATTCACATTACCTTTGAGCACAGCGCGATCCGGAATAGATTTTGCATCCGTAACCTCCCGGATGAGTACCAGGTGATTGATGTCGCGAGGATTGACTATTCTATCCAAAAACCACACGACAGCGCACAGAATTGCCAGATAGACAAGCAACGATTTAAGGCGCGATTTCCAGGTCGGTTTCACTTGAGTCATGACGTCCCCTCTTGATGGATACGTTTCAGAAAATCAACTCAAATTCGACGCGAATCAAGTCATCGGAATCACGCGGCGTAGTCCAACAGCCGGGATCAGGAGTAGCAAAACGCCGATCACTAACGGGACTCCTTCGTTGCCGAATTTGAAGTAGATGAAGGTCGCGTTGAGAACGATGACGGAGAGCAGCATCACGCCGATGGCCGGTTGAATTTTTTCTGGAGTCGGGTCGAAAATGGCCGACAAGGCACGGCGGTTTATTGTCAACGCGATCACGCCCCATAAGACCAACGTCGCCGTTGGATCGGCGATGCCTGGTGGTAACAACGGCAGCCTCAAGTGGACAGCGAAATCACCGAGCCAGATCGCTAAGCCGATCAGGCCGGTGTCGATCACGAGAAGTGACAACAACAGCGGCATGCGAAGGTTCAACTTTGCCTCACGTTTCGCGAACCAAGTCACGCCTGCAATGTAAATTCCCATGCACAAGGCGATCCACAGCAATGGTTGTTGAAAGGCACTTGCCAAACGAATTCCGGCGGTGCTGGCACCGAGGATTAAGTTCAATGATCGACAGGCTCCCATAAAGAGCGGACCGAGCGGCGTTCGCTTCATCACTGAGTCATAAAGCAGAATGCAGACTGCCAGTCCGCTGGCAATGATCAGGCTGCGAACATCGGCGGCATAGGCGAATCCAAGACCACCGACCATTAAGCCAGCGCCGAAGAGTGTGGCATTCCTTCGTGAGATTTGCCCACTCGGAATCGGACGCTGTGGGCGTTCTTCGGTGTCCTGCTTCACATCGAAGACGTCGTTGAAGACCATCCCGGAAAGATAAAGGCACGCACTCGCCGCCGCGAGAAAGAGAAACTCCGGCAGCGGCTGAAGAAACGCATGTGAGAGCAGGAAGCCAGCGGCGATATCTGCTATCGCGGTAAAGACGGTCGGGAAACGACACAGCCGAAGATAAGCAAGCATTCGCTTTCCCGTCGCGCTAAGAAAAAAGTAAGCCGCACACGTTAAGTGTGCGGCGAATCACGTCGCAAGAAAATCAAGCGTCCTTGAGTATCGGCGTCAAATACGCAACCGTGCTATCCATTGAGGCGAGTTGCTCATAGTCGGATTCAGGGATCTGAACGCGGTACAACTTGCGGAGTTCCATGACAATGTCGAGGAAGTCCATGCTGTCGAGTTCCATCTGTTCACGAAACGGAATCGAATCGTCCAGATCGGACAAATCCTCGTCCGGGGCGATGCGTTCCAGAATATCAATAATCACCTGGCGAATATCCTGTGGCGTCATTCCGGGCGTACTCCTCAATCGGCTTTTGTTTCAATAATGATGTCATTCCTGCACAATCACGCAGGAATTCGTATTGGACAGCGAATTCGATGTGAATGCAAAGGACTTTGCCATGAAACGAAAAATCTTGAAGACGAGATTATTCGTAGACGCCACCATGCTCGGCAGGGAATTTCTTGACGATGACTACCGAATTGATTCCCAACATCCCGAAGGAATTGTTCAGGATATATTCAACTTTCTCCATATGTCGCGGGCGATTGGCGACGACTTGATGTAGATCGCAGCGGGCGTCTTGCTCATCGAGATTGATGGTTGCGTGGGCGATTCGATCTCCGAATGATGGAATGTTCCCCAGCAGTTCCAGTGCCCCGGCGGCTCCCATTGCATGACCAATGAAGCTTTTCGTGTTGTTGATGGCGACCGTGGTTCGGTCTCCGAAAGCTGCCTTTAAGGCACGGGATTCTTCGATATCTCCCTGCTCTGTCGCGGTTGCGTGGCTGGAGACGATATCAATATCGTCCGCCGAAAGGTTGGCTTTTTTAAGGGCGAGGGCGATACATTCGGCTTGTCGACTTGCGTTGGGGAGCACGAAGTCGCTGGCGTCGGAGTTCATCGCATACCCAACGATCTCACCGTAGATCTTGGCGCCGCGCTTCAATGCGTCTGGAAGTCGTTCCAGAGTACAAATGCCACCACCTTCGGCAACGACGATTCCATTCCGATTGATGTCAAAAGGTCGGCTTGCTTTGGCAGGGTCTTCGTGCCATGCCATGGCTCCCTGACTCGCAAAGCTGGCAAAAATCCCGAACGTATGGATGCTCTCCGAGACTCCGCCTGCGATTGCCAGATCGACTTCTTTGAGACGCAGCATCTGCAATCCCTGAATGAAGCCAGCATTCCCAGCCGCACACGCTGCCCCCACCGTGAGGTGCGGACCAGTGATTTTCATGTTCAGGGTGACTTCACCAGCTGGATTATTGGCGACTGTTCTGGGATTATGGTGATGCGACCAGACCTTGGTGTCATAGTCGAACTGAGAAATCTCGAAGATTTCGCTCTCAGTCTCGACATTTCCATGCTCAGTGATGCCCAGATAAACACCGACGCGATCTTTTTTGTAATTCTCCCAGTCGATGCCAGAGTCGATGACGGCTTCGTTTGCGCAGTAAATCGAGACGGAACCCGCCCGCGTCCCACGCCGACGCTCTTTTCGCTTCTGATGCCGAATCTCGTCGAAATGACAGATCCCAGCAAGAACTGGTTGCTTGATGTAGCGGGTTTCGAACGGCTGTACCCCTGACTTGCCAGCCAAAAGTGCTGCTCGATATTCGTCCAGCGAATCGCCATTCGGGGCGGCAAGACCGACCCCGGTAATCACAATTCGATTCTCGTCCTGAAGTTGATCCTGCATCATCATCGCAAGTCTTCCACCTCACATCGCGGTGAAATCTTGTCGCTCATCTGTAGTTAAAATAGGAGGTTTAGCGGTTGGGTATTCTACGAAGAGACTCGGAAATTCCCAACTGAGCCAGAATAACGGCTGCACTTTCCTGAAACAAGGAGCGGGAATAGTCCAGAGTCGAGTGAAAGTGAGCTACCGTAGCTTTCTAATCTCTGAACTCTCGTCTCTGGACCCTCAACTCTCCCTCAGCAGCACCAGAAATCGATCATTTTTGAGTATGCTTCGGTCCCGCGGTCGAATTCCTTGAGATCGATCCATTCGTCGTGAGTATGAGCCTGAGCAATGCTACCTGGTCCCATCACGACTGCTTGTTTCAATTCATAATACCAGGCACCATCGGTTCCGTAGGAAACAGTTCGTGGTTCCTTATTGTCGGAAAACTGCAAGCATTCCTGAATAAACTGCGATTTCGGATCGATGTAGAACGGATTCGCCTGAAACATCACTTCGAAATCAAGTCCGTTCTTCTTTGCGGCTGCTTCGCATCTTTCAAAGATTGGCGAGGCATCAAGCCCTGGCATTTGTCGATAGTAGACTGTGCAGACGCTTTGAGGAGGAGTGATGTTAATCGCTGGCGTGTGATCATTGATGCCGAGGTTCATCGTCATCGTTGGTGGGTTGAATTCGTCGTTTCGCCACTTCGGGTCGGACTCCATTTCCTCATTGAGCGCCTTCATTTCAGCGAGAAAAGGAATCATATTCCAGTTGGCGTTAGTCCCTTCTTTTGTACTCGAATGTGCTGCCCGCCCTTTTGAAGTGACGATGAACGAACAGCCACCTTTGTGACCGTGAACCACATCGAGCAACGTCGGCTCACCAATGATTGCTCGTGATTGACCTTCCACCATTTCGCGGTACAAGGTGGAGCGTTTCACGACTTGCTCCGCTCCACGCATGCCGACTTCTTCATCGGCGGTGCAGCAGAAGTAAACCGGCGCTGTAAACTGGCGACCTTGCACGGCTTCCATCGCCGCCAAAAAACAGGCGACGGAGCCTTTCATGTCTGTCGACCCTCGCCCATACAGTTTGCCATCTTTAATCGTGGGATCGAAAGGACCATGCTCGTCGAAAATCCAAGTGTCTGCTGGCACAACATCCGTATGACCAAAATAAGCCAGACCGCCTGTGCCACTTCCCAGTTTTGCAATGACGTTGGACTTCGCAACGCCGTTGTCGTCCGTGTAGTCGACCCGTTCGATTTCGCAGCCAAGCTTGTTCAGCCACTCTTCGACCTGGTTTGTGACATCAACGTTGGACTTCGAACTGACAGAATCAAACGAGACCATCGACTGGGTGTATTCAAGAGCAGTAGGCATTGTTTTCCTTTTGAGTTCGAGTTTGCTGTCAGGATTGTCCTTGATCGTAGTGAATTGTGCTACTCAACAAGGAAAAGCTTGCGGACTCATTGTTTTGCCCACAGATGACGCAGGTTTTCGCTGAGAGCTGCGGAATTGAATCGGAGGTCGACATTTCAGCCAAACCAGCAAGTAGGGTCCGCTCCGCGGACCGAAAACGCATTGCTGCCGTATTATGGTCCGCACAGCGGACCCTACCTGCTACTATTTGAGCAAAGAAAGCTGCTCCTCTTTCAGTACCTCTGATGTATCAAAAGACTTTTGCTCTGACTGTTCGCTCGTTGCGGGTCGATGCTCGGCAACTTAGTCCTCATTTGATGAGGGCTGGGCTGGCTGGTTTTGTACTGCTGAATCTGACAATGGCGCAGGTCTCGTTTGGCTCGCAAGCTCCGGGACTGAACCTCTTTCGCATGATCGTTTACACGAACATCGGATTTGCATCGTTGATTGTGCCGATGCTGTTTGCGAATGCAATCACGGAAGAAAAAGAAGAGCGGATGCTCCCGCTGCTGCAAATTGCTGGAGTGTCACCGCTGACAATTCTGATCGGAAAATCGCTCCCCCGGTTGACCTCGGTGCTGCTCATTCTTGTCATTCAAGTTCCGTTCTCATTGCTTGCTATCACTTTGGGGGGCGTCACCTTTTCACAAATCATTGCCAGCTACATTGCGATTGCTGCTTACATTTTATTCGTTGGGTCTCTCTCGCTCTGGTGCTCGGTTATTTTCAGGCTCACAGGAAATGCAATCGGGCTGGCAGGAATCTTATTACTCGGTTACCACCTCGTTCCGCTTGTGGCGTATGGTGTGCTCATGGCCTTGTCGTTCGATCCGAACTGGAGTGGAATCGCCAAGCAGGCTCTCATGATTCTCAATGGTTACTGGCCAACCACGATTTTCACCCAAATTTCCAACATCTTCGTAGCGGGATCGTCGCCGGATTTTTTGACCTGGCAGGTCGGTACCCACCTGATGGCGTCTCTCTTCTTCTTCCTGCTCTCCTGGTCGACATTCAACATCTTTAATCGTGAAACCGACAGCGTGCCTGTGAAGAGAAAATCTCGAAACAAAACTGCCCGTAAAAACCAGAGGCGTACCTGGGGTGCAGCATTAGTCTGGAAAGACTTTTACTTCTCCGCCGGCGGGATGAAAATTGCTTACGCAAAAATTGCACTTTATGCCTCCGTGGTCCTCCTCATTGGCTTTGCACAGGCAAATTGGGACTGGAGGCGCATCCATCCTGACAATGTCGCTGTCATTGTGGCTTACCTGATGCTCTTCTTTTTTCTTCCGTTAGAGTTGGTCCGAACGGTCTCACGGATTTTTGAGTCGGAAGTCAAAGAAAAGACTCTTTCTTCACTAATGATGTTGCCCAAAACTACTCGGCAGATTGCTTACTCAAAACTACTCGGTGGTCTATTGGGGTTGATTCCAGTCCTGATCTTTATTTGTCTGGCAATTATTGCTCGCCCTTCAATGCTCAATGACACTTTTCGCGGGTTCGAGTCTGCACCATTGGTTGCATCGCTTGTTTCGGCAAATGTGATCGCCCACATTCTTTTGTACCTCCACCTGGTTGTCTGGCTATCGCTCCGGATGAACGGCTGGTGGTCGATTTTCGTTGCCTGGCTTCTGCATTATTTTGGAACAACGGTACCGATCTCTATGATCACTCTTGCCTGGACCGTTTTTGGTATCCCGTTGCCTGATGGAGTAGAGTACCTCCTCGGCCTCCTCGCTGCTGTGGTCGTCTTCGCGGCAGTCGGTTTCCTGCATTACGAAATTGGTCGACAACTCGAAGTCAAAGCGGCAGAAGCTTGAGCGTCACGCAGTTCAAGGAAGGCAGGCGGGAGCCTGCCCTACATTGGAAATCCGGCGGATCAGTTCCAGTACGAGTCGTCGGAAGTTCGGTTCGGTTTGTGATGCGACTTTGGCGACATCTTCTCCATCGGCAATTGCGAGTGCATCTGGATTGCAAAGATTCGTAATCGTTGCCAGACCACAAACTCGCATTCCAAGCTGCCTGGCAAGCGTGACCTCTGGCACAGTCGACATCCCAATTGCATCAGCCATACGTCGGTAAAAACGCATTTCCGCCCGTGTTTCATAATTCGGACCGGTCACAGAAACGTAGGTTCCGGAATTTAGTGGGATGTTTTGTTCGCGCCCGATGTTGCAAATCAGCTCATTCAACTCTTCATCGTAGGGAGTTGAAGTGAAAGAGCGTGAATAACTCGTCAGCGGAGACTTCAACTGGAGAAGAAAGTCGATATGGTCGTCGATGACCATAAACTCTCCGGCCTGGAAAGAAGGTGACAAGCCACCGGCCGCGCAGGAAACCAAAAGCGTCGACACACCAAGTTGTTTGAGAACCTTAACCGGGAAAGTCATTCGCTCAAGAGGAACACCTTCGTAAGAGTGCGTTCGACCACACAACACGAGAATCGGCGTTTCACCAACGCGACCGCAGACCAACTCACCAGCATGCCCGATAGCGGTCGAAGCGCAAAACCCAGGCAAGTTCGAATACGGAATGACCAAATCGATGTTCAGACCATCGACAAACGCACCGAGACCTGTCCCAAGAATGACGGCAACCGTTGGAGTAGGTTGCCACTGCTTGCGAATTTCGTTGACGGCAATTTCGACTTCGGTTTGAATATCGACACCAGATGTCAATGTTGGGAAATTAAGTGAGAATTCCAATGTTGCGAAAATTGGAAAACCAACATGTTAGCCGGTCAGCCTCATTTCACCTATTCTACACAGATGTTCGATTGGCCGACGAGGAATCCATTCATGTCACTACGTGCTCTCTCAATAACACTCACGATGTTCGTGCTCACGACGAATCTACATCTTCAGGCGGAAGAAAAACCACCTGTGTCGCCTGAAGCGAAACGCCTCAGCGAGATCAAAATCCTGACATCAAAGATCAAAGTCGACCTGAAGAACGTCAATCTCTACTCCAGGCGCGGAGATGCCTACTTCTACTCAGGTCAATTCAACAAGGCTGTCGCTGACTACAGCAAAATGGTTGAGCTCGACCCACGAACGGATACCTCTCACTGGCGACGAGGAATTGCGTATTTCTATACGGAAGAATTTGACAAGGCTGCTGCTCAATTTGATCGATATCACTCTTTCGATAGCGTCGACAGAGAAAACGGCATCTGGCGATATCTTTCCCACTACCAGTCCAATGGCAAGGAAGCCGCACGCAAAGAGTTACTCAAATACGATAAAGATGATCGCGAACCGTTCGGGGATGTGTACCAACTCTTTGCCGGGACGATGACGGCGGAGCAAATTCTCTTAAAAATCAAAACCGCTGAAATCAGCGATTCCGAGCGAGAAAAAAGATACTTTTACGCACTCCTCTATGTCGGCTTAAACGACGCCGTCGAAGGTCGAGCGAAGAGTGCGAAAAAACATCTCACTCAAGCTGCCGAGAATACCTGGGCACCGAAAGCGGGATACGGTCCACACTACATGTGGGAAGTCGCTCGACTCCATGCTCTGAAATTTTCGAAATAAAACGCTAATTCAACTCCTCTTCAGGTCGCAACTGCTGACTGAAAAATTAAACACGATAGCTCTTAAATCTACATGGACGACTCTCTCAACGAACGTGCAACATGGAATCAGTTCAATCAGTTTGGCGTCCCGACCATCTTGCTGATAGTCGGGATGCTTTGCATATTCACCATTGATTATTCCGTTGGAAAGCACTTCACGACCTTAAGACTCCATGGTGAACTGAGAGCTTTTGTCGACGCAGCGGAACATTTTGGGACACCATATGGTCAAATCCTGATCCTGCTTTGCCTCACCGTCAGCACCGGCTGGAAAGAGCGCCGAGTCTTCAGAATTTTCGTCGGAGCAACAGCGGCTGGCTTGGTCGCGAACATCCTCAAACTACTCATTGGAAGATCGAGACCGAAAGCCTTCGACTTTGACAACTCTCACATCCTTGACAGTTTTACAGGCTGGCTTCCGTTCCACTCAGGTGGTTCTTTGCTAGAAAGTTTCCCTTCAGCACACACAGCTTCTGCATTCGGATTTGCAGCTTTGCTTGCCTGGGCATTCCCGAAAGGTCGAGTGGTCTTCATGCTCATGGGACTACTTGTCGGCGTCCAGCGAACCACAGCAGCGGCTCATTTCCCAAGTGACATCTTCGCAGGCGCCGCCATCGGCTGGCTCATAGGATATTCCTTCACGGCTCCGACCATCTGGGTGAATAAAAAGTTTGACCAGCTGGAATCCCATGGCGAAGCATAACCCTATTCAGGATTGAGACTTACGTTACTCCTCCCGTAAAATCGACCACGGTTCCACCTCTGGCAGCGGCATTCGAATTCGCCATTCCGAGGGATACCAGTTGTTGGATCGGCTGCCGATTTGCTTGACCCAGCCAAGGCGATGCCCTTCGTAAGCGACAACTCCAACGCCGTCTGGCAGCGATGTTTCGATCGGTTCCCGCCGAAGGTATCTCAATGCGTCTTTCACAGTCAGGTTCTGGCTTGGAAAGACTTCTTCGTTGAACAATTCAGAGAGAACCAAACCGTGAGCAGCCACGAAGCCATGCTTTTTCCACTCGCCAACAGGGAGGCCAACCGTAATGATTTTCAATCGCTCTTCAAGTAACAGAAGCTGTTCCACATGGCTCTTCGTAAACGCATACGCTCGATCACCACGTGCGACGAATTGCAGCCACTCGCCTTCCATGTTCAGCCACGGTTCGAATTCTTTCGATTTGCGTCGCGTGACTTTCTCAAAAGAGTGCTGAACTGGTTTTGCGATTTCCGGTTCGCAACTGCCACATCGAGCCCGACTTCGTTTTTTCGGTCGGCGTTTCTTCTCAACCAATTTCACTTGAGGAACTGCCTTCGACGGCTGCATCTTTCTGAGGACCGCTAAAAAGAAACCTTCCCCCCGAACACGATGCGGAAACGCCTGACAGGCTGCACTTCCCATGATATTAACTTCCGTGAACCCCCAAGCTTCGTCAAACTCCAGGTCGACCAACTCGTATCCATGTTCCGTGATCAACCAGCGGACAACCTCTTCATTTTCTTCAGGGTTAAACGTACAGGTGCTGTAAATCAGGTAACCTTCAACTTTGAGAGACGGCAAAGCGTCTGTCAAAATTCGCCGTTGTCGTTGCGAGCAAAGGTTGAGGTTTTCCGGCGACCACTCATTAATACTATCTCGATTTTTGCGAAAGAGACCTTCGCCGGAACATGGTGCATCGACCACCATGAGATCGAATGTTGCCCCAAGCACACCAAAATCAATCGGGTCGTTGTTGGTGACAATCGTGTTCGTGCCACTCTTCTTGATAACGTTCTCCACTAAAATCCAAGCTCGACTGCGGATCACTTCGTTGGAAACCAGCAGAGACTCCCGGTGCAGCAAACTCATCAGATGAGTCGTCTTGCCACCCGGCGCTGCACACAAATCAAGCACTTTCAATGGCTGTTCAGTCGCACCAACCTGCCGAACTGCCTGCTCCAGAAACATGCTCGACGCTTCCTGAACGTAATAGCAGCCTGCATGGAATAAGGGGTCAAGCGTGAAAACTGGGCGATGATTCAGGTAGTAGCCATCATTCGCCCACGGAACCGAATCAAGCGGCAAACTTCCCTCGAATTTCCCAGTGTGAATCCTTAAACTGACCGGCGGTGGTTCGTGAAGTGCATCGAACAATGCATCAACTTCCGCCCCCAACTGGGACGTCACCCGTTGAACAAACTGGCTCGGCAGATTCATATCGGAAAGAGACTCAAGAGAAGATTGCGTCGAAAAACTGGTGATAACAATCGGGAAACTGTGGCACAACTCTGTTCACTTCCCTGTCGATTTTGGAGCCTGTTCATAACCCCCTGCTGTACCGACACTTCAGGCACATGAAATCATCTAGGAATTGACGGTTTTTCGACGCAATTCTGAGCGTGTCGAATTGTATTAAACGTCTATTTTTCATAGACTTGCGTTAGTTCGAGCAACGTTTCCCACAAGAC
>DAOUPA010000201.1 GCA_030626405.1 Planctomicrobium sp. | reverse complement strand
GCTAACAAACGGACGAAAAAAGTCGACGAACTTCTGAACCGCAAAGAGTTCACGGAAGTCTGGGTTTCAAAATGGGCCGAGTGGCTCATGATGCGATCAAGCAATCAGGTCTCCCAAAAATCAATCTTCCTCTACTACCAATGGCTCGTCGCCCAAATCGGCGAAAACGTGCCGATGGACCAAATGGTTCGAGACATTCTCTCGTCGAGCGGTGGAACGTTCTCAACTCCTCAAACAAACTTTTATGAAATCGAGCGCGACCAACTGAAAGTTGCTGAAAACGTCGCTCAAATTTTCATGGGAATGAGAATCCAGTGTGCCCAGTGTCATAACCATCCATTCGACCGCTGGACCCAAAACGACTACTACAACTTCGCCGGTTTCTTCTCTCAAGTTGGTCGCAAACGTGGTGAAGACTACCGCGAACAAATCATCTACAACCGTGGTGGGGGAGAAGTGAAACACCCGGTCACCGGAAAAAATTCCATCCCAATTTTCCTCGGCGGGGCAACACCCGACACAAAGGGGAAAGATCGGCGCGTTATCCTCGCAAACTGGTTAGCTTCAGCAGAGAACCCTTTCTTCGCCAAGAATTTCTCCAACCGGATTTGGCACCACTTCTTCGGAATTGGAATTGTTGAGCCGATTGATGATGTTCGAATCTCAAATCCACCGAGTAATCCTGATCTCCTCGAAGCACTCGCGAAGAAACTGACGACCGATAATTACGACATGCGAAAACTCATTCGAGACATCTGCACATCAAAAACTTACCAACGTTCCACCAGACGAAACGAAAGTAACGCCAGCGACGAAAGCAATTTTGCTCATCAAAATATTCGCCGCATCAAAGCAGAATCGATGCTTGATATCATCAGCTTTGTGACTGGTACCAAAGATGATTTCGCCAAACTTCCCGTCGGTGCGCGTGCTGTACAAATTGCAGACGGAACAACTTCCACCTACTTCCTGACGACATTCGGTCGGGCAAAGCGTGAAACTGCATGCTCCTGCGAAGTCAAAATGGAACCGACACTCTCACAAGCACTCCACTTGATGAACGGAGATACGGTCAACACAAAAATGAAGCAAGGTGGTCTCGTCAAGAAACGTCTTGCAGAAAAACTGACTCCTGCACAAATCGTTGAGCGTTTTTACATCGAAACGGTTTCTCGGAAACCAACGCCACAAGAAGCCGAAGCACTCGCGCCGTTGTATGCCGAAGGTACGAACGTTGAGCAAGGACTTGAAGACGCGTTCTGGGCGCTTCTCAACTCACGAGAATTCTTGTTCAACCATTAAACCAGCCAACCAAATCCTGAAATTGTGCCTGTTCAAAAGGCACAATTTCATCTTGAACAATCCTTCCTTCCAAATGAGATCGTCGCCATGCAACGTCTCCCCTTCCTGATTTTGACATTCACTCTTGTTTCGAGTCCTTTGTTTGCCGAAGACGCAAAAAAGGCTGCCGCAGACGGTAAAAAGAAAGAAGAGAAAATCACCTACGACGACCACGTGCTGCCAATCTTTCGAGCGCGCTGTGGCTCTTGCCATAACGCAAATGATCGCCGTGGCGGCTTGGTGCTTGATCAGTATGGTGCGATGATGGAAGGAGGCTCTTCCGGCGAAGTGATCGAACCCGGCGATGCTGAATTCAGCTATCTGTGGGCCCTCGTGAATCACGAAGACACCCCCAAGATGCCTCCCAAGGCAGATAAACTTCCTGAAAATGAACTCGCAGTGATCCGCAAGTGGATCGACTTGGGAGCATTGCAAAACGCTGGCAGTGTCGCCAACCTCAAGAAAAAGCCATCTCTCGCAAAAATCGAAGTCAGTACGGCTCGACCAGCGAACATCGCAATGCCGCAGGCATACCTCGGCGAGCCTGTCCACGTTCTCAACTCCAAAAATGCAGTCACTGCGTTAACGACAAGTCCCTGGGCGCCGATCACAGCAGTTTCCGGGCATCAGCAGATTGGTCTGTATCATTCCCAAACTCTCGAACCGCTGGGAACTCTTCCGTTCCCGGAAGGCCAACCACGAATTCTCAAGTTCAGCAGAAACGGATCACTTCTGATCGCTGGCGGAGGCCGTGGAGGCCAACTCGGAAAAGTCGTTGTCTATGATGTCAAAACCGGTGAGAGAAAGATCGAAGTCGGAAATGAATACGACCAGGTTCTCGCCGCTGATATCAGTTCCGACCAGAGTCTCGTTGCTCTCGGCGGCCCAAAAAAGATGCTGCGAGTTTATTCAACCGAAACAGGCGAACTCGTTTACGAAGTCAAAAAACACACCGACTGGATCACCTCTCTTGAGTTCAGTCCAGACGGAGTCTTACTCGCCACAGGTGATCGGAGCAATGGTCTAATCGTCTGGGAAGCCGACGCTGGCAAAATTTTCTTTGAACTCAAAGGACACAAAGGGGCCATCACGGATATTAGTTGGCGTCCAGACAGCAACGTTGTCGCCTCGTCAAGCGAAGACGGTACCGTCAAACTTTGGGAAATGACCAACGGTGGAAACATCAAATCCTGGGGTGCTCATGGTGGTGGTGTTTCCGCGATGGATTACACACGAGAAGGCAACGTTGTCACAATCGGTCGAGACAAAGTCGCCCGACTTTGGAAAGGAGATGGTGCCAAGTTGAAGGACTTCGGAGGCTTTACAGATATCGGGATGGCAGTCGCCTATGACGCTGAAACCAAACGCGTCTTTGGTGGGGACTGGACCGGAATGATCCAGGTCTTCAACAGCGTCGACGGAGCAAAAGTCGGAGAAATCAACACGAATCCTCCGACTATTGCGATGACGCTGACCTCACTTCAGCCACAACTTCAACAAGCTCAGACCTCTCACACTGCAAAAGCGAAAATCCTCGCTGACTTAAACAAAAAAATCGCTGATCGTAAAGTACTTGCTGACCAGGCGCTCGCAGCAACGACTCTTGCAACGACAAAAGCCACGCAGACAACTGCTCAGAAAAAGGCTGCAGAAGTCGATGTCACCGCGAAGCAAACAGCAGCAACTCAATCAGTTCAGGTGAGTGCCGCAGCCAAAACCGCTGCCGATCAATCTGCCGTCGCGTTGCAAAAAACACAACAACTCGCTGCAGTCACAAAAACGAAATCCGATCAGCAAACCGCCAAAGTGAATCAAGTCAAAGCCGCCTTGAAAGCATCCGCCGAAGGTGTCGCCAAGGCAACTCAAACACACCAATTGCAACTGGAAGCTGCCAAGCCAACACCTGACGAACAAGCCGTTCTCGCAACAGACCCTGCGGTCAAAGCCGCAGTGCAAAGGCGGGTCGACGTGGCGAAATCAGCAGAAGCGGCTCTCACGGTCTTGAAGTTGACGTACGCACAAAGCAACGCCCAACTCCCCGAAGTTGAAAAAAGTCTGGCGACTATCAACCAGTCATATCAAGCTGCAAACAATACCGCGACCGCCACTGCCACAAAGTCCAAGCAACTCGCCGCCACTTATGTCGCAGCGACTCAAAAGCAGACTGCCGCACAGCAAGCATTAAACACCTCAAAGGCGAACCTGACCAAGTTGGTCGCCACCGAGAAAGCCGCTGTCGCTGACGTGGCTGCCAAGAAGGCGGTCTCAGATAAGCTCACAGTTGCCGCAAAACCGACTCCGGAAGAAACCAAAGCTGTGCAAGCAGCACAAGCTGCTGCGACAGCTTCTCAGGCAGCACTCAAGTCGCTTCAAGATCGCGTCAATCGCATGAAAGCATTCCAAGCACAAGTTGCTTCTGCGACTGCAAAAACTAAATAGTTTTATAGCAATATCTGAAATTGACTGAAAACCTCGATGAGGAATCACTCACCGAGGTTTTCTTTTCGCATTTTTCTCCACGCTTCATTGCTTTGCTTGTCAGACGAAAATCTGTACAGTCGGGAATTTAACGCTATACCATTGCCGTAAATTGGTGAGTAGTTCCATGAAAAAATCTCTCGTCTGCCTGCTATTCTGCCTCACAATAGTTTCCACTGGACTGCCTGATGAGCCTGATCCGGAAACGATTAGAAATTGGCCGCATTGGCGTGGACCGCTCGCAACCGGAGAAGCACCGGTTGGGTCTCCACCTCTATCGTGGAGTGAAGAGGGAAACATCGCGTGGAAAATCGAAGTTCCAGGACACGGGACATCAACGCCCATCATCTGGGGGGACAAACTCTTTGTTCTGACTTCGATCGATACCGGTCGTGTCGATCCATCCCTGCCAAAGCCGCAAGATCAACCAAAGCGTCCATTTGGGATTACATTCCCGAACACAACTTACGAACTTGTGGTGATCTGCTTAGACCGGAACTCTGGTAAAGAACTCTGGAGAAAAATAGCGACGGAGAAAATTCCCCACGAAGGACATCACAAAGACAACGACTTTGCTTCAGCATCACCAACGACCGACGGGCAACGTCTCTACTGCTGGTTCGGCTCTCAAGGATTGTTCTGCTATGACCTGAATGGGAAACTACTCTGGAAGAAAGACCTCGGTCCGGTGAACACTCGCCGCAGCTTTGGCGAAGGCTGCTCACCAGTGATCCACAAGGGGCGACTCATCATCAATCGTGACCACGAAAGTCAGTCGTATATTGTCGTTCTGGATGCTGCTGATGGCAGCGAAATTTGGCGGCAGAACCGTGATGAACTGAGCACCTGGAATACACCGCTTGTCGTCAAAGCGGCAGGCAAGACGCAGGTCATCGTCAACGCAACAAACCGCGCCCGCAGTTATGATCTCGAAAACGGAGATCTTCTCTGGGAGTGCGGTGGTCAGGTGACCAACGTGATCCCCTGCCCTGTCACCGATGGAGAACGAGTCATTTGCATGAGCGGCTACCGCGGAAGTTTCGCCGTAGCGATTCCGCTCGATGCCACCGGAGACGTGACCGACAGCGACAAAATTGCCTGGTCACTACATCAGGGAACACCTTACGTCCCCTCGCCTGCCCTCGTGAACGGCCTGCTTTATTTCACACAATCCAACAACGCAATTCTGAGTTGTGTCGATGCGAAAACTGGCGAAGTCTTTATCCAACGAACCCGAATGCCTGGCTTACGTGCGATTTATTCCTCGCCGGTTGCCGCGAACGGGCACCTCTACTTCACCGGTCGCGATGGAACAACGCTCGTCATCAAACAAGGAAAACAGTTCGAAGTCGTAGCAACAAATCGTCTCAACGATTCCATTGACACTTCACCAGCAATCGTCGGAAATTCTCTTTACCTGCGTGGTAAAAAATCGCTGTATTGCATTCGAGTCGAGTGAGTAAGCTCGCTCTTTACTCTGGACACTCAATTCTGGACTTTATGGCTACAACGACCAACCAGTTCTTGGTTCTCTTCCGAGAAATTGGTTTGCATCCGGGACGTTTGTAATCTTGAGATTCTCAGCGTCCCAGACAATTTTCTGACCGGCTCGAAACGCCACGTTGCCGAGGTGATTGGCTTCGGTGAGCGGACCGGCGTAGCTGAATGGACTTCCGGTCTCGCCCCCTTCTTTGCAGGCGATTAACCATTCCTGATGATGACCAGGTGAGTTCGGAATGAACTGCGCAGGTGGTGTGAAGTCCTTGAATTTTTCTTCCGGCAACAAAACGTGTTTGCCATAGTCTGAAAGCAGCATTCCATCGTCGCCGATGAAGAGTACGGCACTCCCCCATTGCGGAATGCCTCCCTTCTTCCAGATCTCAGGTTTGTTCTCTCCCTGATGCCAAGTCAGCGAACAGGCAGGCATATTTCCACGGGCAGCGTATTCATATTTCGCAGCCATGCTCGCCGGGGCGATTTCGGGGTGTGGCTTGGGGCCGAACGCTTCAATCGTTTTCGGAGCATCGAGCTTCAATGCCCAGAAGGGAAGGTCGTTCCAGTGAGAACCTAGGTCGGACATCGTACCGTTTCCAAAATCCCACCAGCGATACCATTTTGGACCTGGAAAGTAGACGTCGTTGTACGGTCTCATCGGAGCTGGGCCAATCCAGAGATCCCAGTCGACGTACTTCGGAGGCGTCATCGCTTTTGTCGGTCGATTGGCAACGTAAACGCGATCCTTGTTTCGTTTCGAGGCTTCCTCGCTTTGCAGCCCCCAAGCTCGTGAAACCCACACATGAGCCTCGCGAACCGGTCCGATCGCACCGGACTGGATTAACTCCACGACGCGGCGGTAGTTGTTCATTCCGTGAATCTGCGTTCCCATCTGAGTCACAACACCGGCCCGCGCGGCTTCTTCCTGAATCAATCGCGACTCATACACGTTATGTGTGAGCGGTTTTTCGCAGTAAACGTGTTTTTTCAATTTCAGCGCTGGCATCGTGGCGAACGCATGCGTGTGCTCCGGCGTGCTGACGACAATTGCGTCGATGTCGTCGGTGTTATCTTCGTACAACTTGCGGTAGTCGGCGTATTTCCGAGCTTCTGGAAATAGTTTTGAAGCGATGCCGAGGTTCTGTTGGTTCACATCACACAATGCGACGACGTTGACGCCAACATGTGACTGGCGCGTCATTGTTTTGAGATTCGATCCACCTCGCCCACCGACTCCGATGAATGCTAGATTCAGTTTTTCGTTCGGTGACTTCGCTCTCAATAACGATGGAGTTGCGAGCGTCGCAGCCGCAACCGTAGAAGCCTGGAGAAAATCGCGGCGATTGATCGATTGATTCGACATGAAAAGATCCGTCAGTCAAGAAGTCAGAATTGTGAAACAAGTCTACGTTAGTATAGCCTTTCCAGGTACTCAGACAGAAGCCAATAGCGCTATTTCCTTCGTCCCCAAGCTCTGCTTAGGAACACCTGATTTTCGAAGCTCCGCTTCGTTGAGGAATGTTAGTCTCTCACTGTCTTACAAAGCGGAACGTTGAAGCTGTGCGTCCCCAAACGAAACTGGGGAACGTGGGAACCTATTTTGTCACGATCTCGCGAATCCACATATTTCGGAATTCGACCGTATCGCCGTGGTGTTGCAATGCGATGGGGCCAGACTTGGGGAGTCCAGGCAGATGTGCTGCATCGATCACTTTTACACCGTTCAAAACAACTGACATCTTCTCACCAACAATGGTCACCAGAAATGCGTTCCATTCTCCAAACGGACGATCCGCGTTGCGAATCGGAATGCAGGCGCGGCGTGTTTCCTGTGGCATAGTTTTGTTCGTTCGGTATCCATTGATTTCTCCAGAGCCAAGCACCTGGCTCCAAATGTTCGCCTGACACTTCACATCGCCTCGAAAGTAGAGACCACTATCTCCGGCATCCAGGTGCGGACGCGTGATCCGTTTGCCATCGTCACCCATCAGAAAATCGCCGTTGTAAAGCACAATCGGATGCGGCTTGAGAGTCGGCTTCGCTGGCAGTCGCCACTCAACGTACATTTCGAAATCCCCAAAGGATTTTTTTGTCCAGAGTGATCGTTCGTGGTGATTGCCAAGTGATTTGCCGTCGTAGTGAATGACACCGTTCTGTGATTCCCAATGTCCTTTATGATTTTCTTTCACGTCCCAATTTGAAAGCGAAGTCCCTTCGTACAGTGCGGTAAAGCCGGCTTCTTTGAGTGCAGCCGCTGTTCTTTGACCGGGGAATGTTTTCCCCTCTGCTTTAAGAGAAGTGAAAGGAAAAGAGATCAGAGCGAGCGTTGTCAGAAAATGAATGAGGTTCATAGTTCTTTCACATTTTGGAGAAGAGGCGAAAGAGGTTTTTAGCAGATCAACGCCAAGTGTGGGACTGAACAGGACATTTCGTGATCGAACCACCAGAATTCCAGCAGCAAACAACCCGCGGTGCCGTTCTCTTCCAACTAGCTTTTAGAGACTTCAAGCTGGTCGATAAACCGCAAAAACTTTACTTCCAGCCAAGGAAGATCTTTTCCGAACTCCGCCTGAAAGTCGGCGACGCGTTCTTCGGCAGAATAGTTTGCATCGAGTGGATCTCGCTGTGCCACACGTTTGAGAAATCGTGCATAAGCGGATGGGTATTCTTCGGCCAGAAAGTAAGTGATCGCCCAAGCCTGCGAATAGGCATCCAGAACATCTCGTCGAAAGAATTTTTCGTCATCCGCAATAAAGTCTGCAATTGTTTCCTTTCGAGAAACTTTGCTGTACGCCTGAAATCGACTGAGGCGAACTTCGTTAACCGTTGAACTCTTGTTAGTGCGGGTGAGATTCATGTCGCCACTTGCTTCGAGCATCGTTGCCAACCCTTCAACCACCCAACGCGGGTTTTGACCAATTCGTGAATGCAATCCCTTATTAAAAGCGAGTTGATGAATCCCTTCGTGGATCAAAGTCGATGCTGTTTGTGGAGGCAGCGTAGACGACTTTGAACGAACCGCTGACCGATAGCGGGTGCCTGAACCTGATCGACTTGCAGAATTGGACTGATTGCTGAGAACTGCACGGTCACGTTGGGATTCGAAGAGTGCAACGCGATTGGAGTGAGGATGGTAATACCCCCTCAGATAATTGCCTCCACTGATTTCATCGCCACGTGCATACTTCTGGAACGCTGCCTGGCTTGAAAAAATCACAACCACGAGTGGATACTCCATCCGAGCGACAGGAAGCCTGCGTACCGAAGTATATCGCGAGAAGGAGCGAGACATCTTTTCGACGAGATCCGCATAAGCCTTTGCTCTTCCTGGTGGACCTGCAACAACAAACGATCCACGAATAATCACTTCCAGCGATTTCCCGAATTCCGATTTCAATTGAGTTCGAAAATCGAGCTGAGTTTGCGGATGAAATGTATCTGGATGCTTGCGAAATGTTTTCACTTCATCAAAGAGAACATTTGATAGCGAACCATCTTCGCTTGCCAGCCAGCAAACTTGCTTGTTGTGAGCGACTGGTTTCCCAATGTAGGAACCTCGCGGAGTGATCAATTCGACTTGCGATTGAGCAGACGCGCTCTGTGAAATGCTCAATGAGACTGCGAGAAGAAAAAAGTTCGATTTTAACAAGAATTGCATTGTATGCTCTATCACCATCGGTCTGCTGTCGAATTTGCCTGAGCAACTCTAGGTCGATTTCCCCTGCATTGCTCTGTTCGCTCCCGATCGTTGGCAATCCGTTCTAATGATTCTGACGATCATGTGCGTTACACTGGATCGGTCATGTCTCATCAGCACTATCTCCGGATCACGATGCTTCTTCTACTATTTGTAGTACAGGGTAAACGTCCAGCATTTTGTGATGCCCACGCACACGTGGATCTCTTGATTCAGCAGTTACGTTCATCGAGTCGAACACAACGGATCGTGGCGCATCGTGAACTCATCGAACTTGGTGAAGAGATTCTCCCGAACTTAAAGAACGCACGAATTTCAGACTCGGCGTTGAATTTTCACTTGCAGCAACTAGAAGATGAAATTCGTCTGCGAGTGGCATTGCGGACTCTCAATGGAACACCGGTGACCCTCCAACATCAAGATCCTATCGAGTTGGAGCAGTTAACGAAATCGCTGGCGAGACAATCGAAGATGAGCGTCGACGTCGACCCGCAACTTCGCATGCTGCGGGTGCAAGTGGCATTGAAGGAACAACCGTTTTGGAAAGCGATTGATGTATTGAGCCAAAACGGAGACGTCGGTTGGAAACACAACGAAACGGGCGTTGCGTATTCTGTGCAGGCACTTAAGAAGCATGGTGCGACCGATTATCCCAAGTGCTTGCGCGTCGCCGCTGTTCACCATGTTCCGCGTCAGAATTTCCGCCGCCGCTCGCGGAAAGGACTCGTCCGCATTGGTTTACGAATTGATGTGGAACCTGCCGTCGTTCCCTACTTTTTGACCGTACGAGACAGCAGCTTTGAACTTCGTGGAAATAACAATCAAATGTTCTCGCCATTCAACCCCGACGCGGTGCGAGAGATCCCAATGGTCGCGCAGCCCTGGTTTGAATTTACCGTTGACTTCCAATCAAGTCCCGACGTCCCAGCAGATGAATTCATAATCGATGGCGAAGTCGAATTATTCTGTGCCGCGCGGACAACGCAAATTGAAGTCCCGTTAAACGCCGAGAAGCAGGCTGACGCCCGCGTGCAATTCGTATCACAAAGAAGTCTCGAAACAGACCTAAAAGTTGTTGCTGATGTTGTTCTTCCAGAAGGGTCCGAACATTTCGATTCACACCGTCTCGCGCTGTTGCATCGAGACGCCTGGCTGCTTGAAGAAGGACAGAGAATTCTACCTCAACAAATGCGATTAATGGTGGTCGACAGACGCAGACATCGGGTGGAATTTTCATTTCGGAAACTGAAAGTGAAACCAGATGAGACTCAGTTCTTCTACAACTACCCCGACTTATTCACATCGCTGCCAGTCAGCTTCAAAATCCAGGGGATTGAGTCTTCTACAAAGAACAAAAATGCAAAGTAGAGCAACTGATTGACATCAAGATTGCCGTCTCACGCACAGACAGGAATGTCTGTGCCATTTGAGTAATGCCCTCATCTACAAACTCACTCGACACTGGACTCTCGTCACTCAACTCTCACGCATTTTAACAGTCCATTTCCAGAATCACCTTCAGCTGATCTTTCTGCTGCGCAACTTCAAATGCGTCGATGGCGTTTTCGATTGAATAACGAGACGTGATTAAGCTGGTCACATCGATTTCTTTATTGGCGAGCGCTTCAATTGCCGTTTCGAACGGACCGCAGCGGGAGCCGATGATGTTGAGTTCGTCGATGACGATGGGCGCGAGGTTCGGGATTTTTTGATCTGCGAAAGTCGATTTGAGAACAATGGTCCCGCGTGTTTTGATGATCTGAAAAGCAGTGGAAAGTCCGCTTGGCGAGCCAGTGCAGTCAACGACCAAATCGGCAAACCGAGACGTGTTCAGTTCGGTCAGTAGAGTCGTTGCGATCCCCCGTTTTGACAAGCGTGTTAATTTCTCAGAATGCTTACCGATGACCAGAAGTTGTTTGCATGATCGAGCGATAACCTGCGAACACAAATTACCGAGTCGACCGTCCCCGAGAACGACAACGTTTTCAAATCGTGAAAGGTCAAGTTGAGACGGAATTTGAAAAGCCGCCGCAAGCGGTTCAACTAAGACAGCTTCGTCATTGCTGATCCTTTCTGGTATCGAGTGCAAATTTGCTTCCGGAATCCAGACACTTTCAGCAAATGCACCATCGTGATTGAGAATGCCGACAACAGTTCTCTGCGGGCAGTGATTCGGAAAACCAGCGACGCACGAATCACACTTCGAACAAGCACAATTAATTTCGCCAACGACACGCTGTCCTGCAAACTGTCCAGATTTCGCGATGCCGACAAATTCGTGACCGAGAACTCCCGAGAATCCCATGTAGCCTCGAATCAATTGCAGGTCGGTGTCACAAATTCCAGCTTGTAAAACTTGAACTTCGATCGCTGATGCAATCGGCTGTGGTGTATATTCAGGTTGATAACTGAGTTCGGTTTCCT
>DAOUPA010000588.1 GCA_030626405.1 Planctomicrobium sp. | reverse complement strand
CTGAATCACGCCCCTTAGAAGGTTTCACGATAAAACGTGCGATCTACCGTGGGGGATTTGGTGAGGTCTACTACGCCAAGTCAGATGCAGGGCGCGAGGTCGCGCTCAAACTCTTACAGAACAATGCTGACATCGAACTGCGCGGCATCCAGCAGTGCCTGAATCTTTCGCATCCAAACCTGGTCACGATTTTTGACGTGAAGCAGGATGGGGATGGCGACCACTGGGTGGTCATGGAGTATATCTCAGGCGGAACGCTCGACAGCGTACTCCGCAAGTCACCGAACGGACTGCCGGTGGAAATGGTCCGCAAATGGTTGCAGGGAATGTCGGCGGGGATTTCTTACCTGCACAGCCGAGGTTTGGTTCACCGTGATATGAAACCGGCGAACGTTTTCATGGAAAATGGCGTTGTCAAAATTGGCGATGTCGGGCTTTCGAAGTTCATTTCTCCCAGCCGCCATAGCGCTCAAACCCAGAGCGTCGGCACCGTCCATTACATGGCTCCAGAAGTTGCCAAAGGGAAGTACGGTCGCGAAGTCGACATCTATGCGTTGGGGATCATGCTCTACGAAATGCTCACCGGTGAATTGCCGTTCGATGGAGAATCGACCGGCGAAATCCTGATGAAGCACCTCAGCGAAAAACCAGACCTCAAAAAGCTCCCACCACGATTACAGGGAGTGATCGCGAAAGCGCTGGAAAAAGATCCGAAAGAACGATTCTCACGCGTCGAAGCGCTGCAACGCGCCTTTGAAGACGCCATCCTTGGTATCAATCCAATTCCAGTGACTGTGCCAGTTAAGGAATCGGTTCAAGCAACAGCGCAGAAAGTCCCGGCAGAGACTCTTCCGCACAACAGTGATAAACCGGGTGTTGCCACCCTACCAGATACAACAGATACCCAACCTCTCGTTCTCGAAAAGTTCTCACCTCCCTGGTTACTCAAAGCAGGATTGATTGGGTCGGCAATACTGTTCCCGTTATCACTCACCAGGGGTGCTCCTACTTTTATTTGGCTTTTAGTGTTTTTCGCATTCATTGTTGGTGCATTTTGGGTGATGCAACGACTGATTCGAACCCAAATGACCGGACCTCACTCGGCCGCGCGACCTGTTAAAGCAAAGATGCCTCCTCCTCGACCGATGCCAAGTTCAACCGCGCGAACTTCCGATACGCTGGGAGCTTTGTTTGCGACGGTTCCCATCTCGGCGGCACTCATTGCGTGCATGGCAATTTTGAAACCATCGTTACTGGGTAATGCCAGAAGCATTGAGTATCTCGATCTCGGATTGCTGGGACTCTTTTCGGCGGTCGCTGTCCTTTCAAGCTGGGCAGTGATCATGGTTCCGAACTTCAGTAAGAAGAATCTGAGACGACAGAAAATTTCTGGCTTCCACTTCGCAATCGTAGGTGCATTTGTCGGAGGGATCGCTTACACCATTGGTCAATACCTCATGGTCGGCAGCCTGGGGAACACGACTTATGGAATGTTTCAGAATATCGGTGACCACCCACTGGTGATCGGCAGCACACCGTCGATCACAGGTTATATCGCCTTTTTCGCAACGTTCTTCGGATTCCGAAACTGGCAAGAAATGACGTCTCCGTTTCGCAAATATCGCTTCAGCATCAGTGCGGTCCTCATCACAGTTTTTGTTGCCTGGATGTCGACAAAAGTCTTTTCCTTCCCCAGTGAAATCGCAATTGCCTGGGCTGTGATCATCTCCTGCGTCGCACAATTGGCAGCACCTGTCGAAGAGCAAAGCAACCATCGCCACTCACGCCGCGTTGCCTGATTAAGAATTCCAAAGTATCCGTACCGGGACTATTTTACCACTTAATTAAAGAGGATCATGATGATGGGAGCCATCGAACTGATTGTAGTTTTGTTCGTCTTTATCCTTGTTCCAGTTGCCATCGGTAGTGCCGCTTTGTTCGGTTCACGTCGACCGCATCGTGGCTCTCAAAGTCGCGTCGATTGGCCGAAAGTGCTCGTCGTCTTTGTGGGAATTCCGTTGCTGTTGCTGACATTCCCAGTGCTACTCTGGGTTGCTTCATCAACGACTGTCTTTCATTCGCACCAGGCGAGTGAACAGCAAGCTGCTGTTGAACAAGACATCGCCGCTTATGAAGCACAAACGCGTGCTGCCCATGAGCTTATTGAACTGGAGGCACCACGTCGCTCCGAAGGCATCGAACTCTCTGATCAACATGGAGAACCTGAAGTCACACCGACTGGCTCCATTGGACATGGTGAAACCGTTTACGCTCAGAGTCCAATGGACGATGGTCAACCAGCAGTGGCATGGGCCTCCAGTGAATCAGTCGTGCATCACTCTTCACCGTCGTGGCGAATGAGTATCCTTTCCATCGTGGCTCTGTTCGCAGCGTTTGTCTTCCTCGGGCTATTGGTCTGGATCAGCCGCAAGAACGGGCTATTGGCTTTTGGAATCGTGTGTGGAGTGCTTCTTCTCGGTTTAGTGGGAATGTTCACCACCACTCGTGTTGAGTATCAGTCCCACGGTCCAGGAACGGTCCACGTTGAATCGAAACGTCTCCCTGAGGAAGCTCCAGTGTCACTTGCCCCTGGACTAATCCCGGTTGGAGTTGATGAAGTTGTAGACGATTCCGATGCCAAACCTCTGCAAACCCGAGAAGTCGTCTATTTCGATGGGAACCGGCGTGAAATCAACACGAGTGACCTCCTTCCAAATTGGGTTGCGGAAGCAAACGGTAAAAGCACCATCAGACGTCAAAAAAATGAAATCATCTTGACTTCAAAACGCTACACAACCGTTGAAGAAGCCATTGCCGAACTTCGTCCGCTCGCCGGATCGATGCTCACCGATTTTATCGCGAAAACATATCCAGAAATGCGAACATCCTCTGTCGATCCTGCTCTGATTGAGGAACTCGGACTCCTTCAGAAAAGCTGTCAGGTGACCTGGCCTCTTCAAGTCGGCGAATTCACACAAGAGATGCAGCAACTCGTCTGGAAACTTGATATCAGTGAAGAAGCCAAACAAAAGCTCCATCACCACTGGCAACAACAGGAAACCAACGACCGTCTGGCAATCCTGGGAGGTGGACTCGGTGGCTTAACACTCCTCTTCGGAGCTGGAGCGATGCTCACCCGACGCCGTGAAGAAAAGAAAACCGCGTAACCGCGGCCTGGAATCCGCACTGCAAGAAAAAGCTTCCAGTGGGCCGCTGGATCGAGGGTCCAGGGATTGAGGGGCAAGGGGAAATTGTTGAAAGTTGAGGAAATATCACGCTCAACTCTCAACGACATACTTATTCTTTCGCCGCCCCTTGAAGTGGGCGGCGAAACAGTTCTCTCACCGCATTTCTTTCCATAACTTTGGAATCCTCTTCGGTTTAAGCAGACCAACATTGAGTGCTGCCGCTTCTTCCCTATAATGCCCGCTTCGCTTTGCCAGTCAGGTGTTCTTTTGAGCACTGTTCACTCGAAGCTATTCTGAAACAACTTCTTGCTCGGATCATCAAAAGGAATCCGAATCACATTGAAGATTTCAGGACAGATTCCAGGCAAAAACAAGCATTTTAGAGGATATTGGTTCCGTGTTACGTACTGCGACTTGTGGTGAACTTCGTGCTGATCGTGTTGGACAAACCGTCACATTATGTGGCTGGGCTGATCGGTATCGCGATCATGGGGGCGTTGTGTTTGTCGATCTCCGTGACCGATACGGGATCACGCAAATTGCCTTCCGCATGGATGAATCAAGCGAAATTCAAACCCTCGCCGCTAGCATTCGTCATGAAGATGTGATCCAGGTGACCGGCGAAATCGTCAGCCGGGGCGAAGAAAACAAGAATCCCAAGCTTGCCACCGGAGAAATTGAAGTCCGCACCAGCGAACT
>DAOUPA010000072.1 GCA_030626405.1 Planctomicrobium sp. | reverse complement strand
CAGTCAGTTCGTCTTTGGAGTAAGTGAGACAATCGTCATGGGCGACGTAGTACAGCCGTCCGTTTTCGGCACCGACCAGTAAATCTGGTTTGCCATCCTTGTTGAAATCGCAAGCCGCTGGGCTTGACGTATGTCCGGCAACGTTTCGTTTTGAGAGGTTCCCGATTTTCTTGAGGACAACTTTGCCATCGCGGTCTTCGCAATTGCGATACCACATTGCGTTCTCGGAATTGACCAGCAGGTCCTGACGAGAATCACCATCCCAGTCAACGACTTCCAGTTTAACTCGACCCGAACCGCCGCATGACTTGACGTTGAGTTGAAGAGGCTGATTGTTCTCGTCGACGAAGATACGCTGAGCTTCTTTTCCTTCGGACCGAAACGTGAGATAGCCTTCCTGGTCGAGCATGACGAGATCGAGTTTGCCATCCGCGTTAAAATCGACTGCGACCGGAGTGGTTCTCCATTGAGTCAACGCGGAGCTTGACAATGTTTCCCACCAGTACCATTTCGGAGGAGCTTCGGTCAAACTGGTCTGGATTGAGGTGTCGACCAGAACTCCGTTGTCGTTTCGCAGCACACCCACTCTGGACAAAATTGAGTTGTAAATAATGTCCGGATCGTTGTCTCCGTCCCAATCAGCGACGGAGAGTGTCGTGTAGCCCCACTTCGCTTCGCACGGACCTTGAATTGACCCATCACTGCCAGCCAAAATGCGAAATGGTTTCAGACTGTCTTGACCGTTGCCAGTCTTGACATCCAAATTCCTCGGAGCCGCCCATTTTGGTAAACCGTTTTTTGCAGTCCCAAGATTTTCGAACAATCCGATGTAACCTGCCGTATTCCCGCACAGAATATCTTCGTCGCCATCGTTGTCCCAGTCGTAGACGTAAGGGGTCGCGAGTGCACCGAACTTCAACGTGTCAGCTTCCTGCTGGAAGTATCGAGGCGGTAGGAAAACAGGTTGATTGGCACGCAGTTCGCCGGTATTTTCTACGAGGGCGACACGACCATCTTCATCACCGACGATCAAATCGATGTCGCCATCCTTGTCCCAGTCAACGGCAGTCGGCGTGATCATTTGCAAGTCCATCACCAACGGCTGCCCACCATTATCATTCAGATTCTCCCCTGCCGCATAAACAGGATCAGTTCGCGAACCAATGTTCTCGAAGTACGTGAAGCCATCCAGGAATTCACCGCACAACAAGTCTAAATCGCCATCATCATCGAAGTCCGCAAAGCTCGGAGACGGCCAACCATAGACATCGATCACTCCGCCACCTGCTTCGAGCTTTACGGGCGTATCGGAATATTGCGGCTTCTCATCGGAGCCTGAATTCGAGATCAGATAGACATGACCATGCAGCCGACCGTTTCGCCAACGTCCATGACTGTCATAGGCGTTGTCCCAACCGTATTCGGTCCAGTCCCCTGTCCCGACGATCAAATCCTGGTCGCCATCACCGTCGTAATCGACATACCGCCACATGTTGGCTCGGGTACGGTTTTCGTGAACATTCGTTTTTGGGTAGATTCGTTTGCCATGATCAAAATCGAACTTACCGGTTTTATGATCGCGCAGATGCTCGAAGCAGGTATGAAGAATCCTCGGCTTACCATCGACATAGCTCACCTGAAAGTTCGTCGACGTTTTTCCGACATGAACACCAGCCTTAAAGACAGGGTTTTTCTCAGCAGGATCCTGCGTTGGATTTTCAAAGAAGTAGACGCCTCGCGATGGTTTGTCAGGGCATGAAACCAGCAAGTCCATATCGCCATCGCCGTCGTAATCCATCGGCATCGGCCACGCCCAGAGCCCGACTCCAAGATCGACGCTCAGGCCGGGATTGTTGTATTCCAGCGGCAAAAGCTTCCAGTTCGGATTCTGTGCAAACGCACAGTTGGCGGTCAAAAGAACCGCGAGTGTCGAAAGGGTGATTTTTATTCGATTCATGATTGTCTTCATTCAACAGGGTAAAATTGAATTCGATATTGAGTCCGTTCCAACATGCAACTGCTGAAACAGATTTGATTAAGGAGTCGGTGTTGGAAAGCGGGCGTTCATATTGGAAAGTTGTCTATCAAGTTTCTCTTTGAGATCCATTGTGATTTTCGGCTTTGATTGGCTGAGATCATGTTGTTCCGAGATGTCGGAGCTGAGATCGTAGAGTTCAATTCGGTCGTCTTCGTAAAACGTGAGCAGCTTGTGCTTCCCTCTCCGAATCGCTGACTGAGGAAGCGTACGGCTTACCGCAAAGTCGCTGACTCCAATCTCGGTTTGAGCTTTCGCGAAGCCTCGTTCGGGATGGTAATACGGAAAATGCCAAATCAATTCGCGATCAGGATTCCATTCTGGATTGCCGAACGACGGGGCGAAGCTGATGCCGTCGACATTGTTGATTTTCAAGCCTGCCACATCCGCAAAAGTCGGCAGCAAGTCGTAGCCAACAACTGCTGTTTCACAGGTGCTTGCAGGCTCAACATGGTTCGTCCAACTTGCGATCATGGGGACGCGAATGCCTCCTTCATAGAGATTCCACTTCGAGCCTCGCAATGGACCATTGGCTGTCTGCTCTGGATGACCGCCGTTGTCCGAGATGAACACAACCAGCGTCTGATATCGCTGACCTGATTGGTCAAGAGCGTCAAGAACTTCTCCTACGTAGTGATCCAAAGTTTCAACGAAGGCTGCGTAACGAATGCGTTTGTTTCGGATTGGTGAATCGGCGGGAATCAGTCGTTCGTACTTGTCAGTCAGCCAGCGATAGGGTGTTCTCACAGGAGTATGCACGAAGAACTGAGAGACCATCAGGAAGAACGGCCGGTCGTGCTTTTGACGAAGAAACTCAGTGGCACGGTTCACCATGGAATCTGGTAAAAACTCATTCGGTTTCTCAATGGTTTTCGGAGGTTTTTTGCCCCATGAATATGGATGACTCCCAAAATCCTCGACAGCAACTTCAAATCCCTGTTGGCGTGGACCATGTGTCGGACTCCAACCGAGGTAATGCTCGTGATGAGTATTCACATGCCACTTGCCGAAGAAGGCGGTTTCATAGGCCAAACTCTCCAGGCACTCAGCAATCGTCGTTTCTTTCAGCGGCAAGTTCAGCGTGAAAGGAGGCGCCTGCAACTGTGTTTTCATGTCCAGATTTTGTCGACCAGGTTCATTCTTTGTGACGAACTCGAAGTTCAATCGGGCCGTTGTTTTGCCGGTGAGGATACTGGCTCGCGAAGCCGAACAAATTGGTGCCGGTGCGTAGGCATTGGTGAACCGCATTCCCTGTTGAGCAAGCTGGTCGATGTGCGGCGTTTGATGCCACGGGTGTCCGTAGCAACCAAGATCCGCCCAGGCGAGATCATCAACGAGGATGAACAAAATGTTCGGTTGCCTGGTCGCACGATCTTCAGCAGCAGCTGGCGCAACAACCAGCCCGATGGTCAGCAGAAGGAAGAAAGGTAGCACGTTCATGGTGTTTCCTTTGCTGGAATGGATTCTAAAAACCTTGCTTCAAGCCGAGTGATTGTGTCGCGAAGATTCGGGTCGCCGATCACGTTGCGAGTCTCTCCGGGATCGCTGTCGTGATCGTAAAGTTCTCGCGCGATAACTTGGCCGCCATCGATAGCTCGCCATTTCGTGTACCTCCACCGATCGGTTCGCATCGAATAGCCCCAGGCTTTCCAGTTGCTGCGATTTCCATAGAACGGTTGTTGATGCTGCGTGAACGCCACTTCCTTGACTGAGGCTGAGGGGTCATTCACGATAGGAGCCAGGCTATCGCCTTCCAGCTTCTTGCTGAGATCGGCAGAAAGCCCCGCGAGATCGGCGAGTGTTGGATACAAGTCGACGAGCTCCGAGAGTGCGTTGGTCTTCTTTCCATGCCCCGAAGTGTGGCTGGGATCGGCGATGATTAAGGGGACGCGGGCATCCAATTCAAAGTTGCTTGTCTTGCCCCACAGGGTTTGCTCTCCAATATGGAAACCGTGGTCTGAAGTGAACACGATGATCGTTTTGTCGGCTTGTCCACTCTCGTCGAGAGCATCGAGGATTTCACCGATCTGGGCATCCATGAAACTGATCGCTGCATAATATCCGTGGCGATAATGGCGAATTTCCTGTTCGGTGAACGCGCGATCTTTCGGCGTTCCACCGTATCCTTTGATCTCTCGTGAAGAGTGCATGGCAATCGCTGGCACATTGGCTGGTGCTTCCGAAGGAACCGGCATGGGAATCGTCTGCGGGTCATACAAATCCCAATATTTCTTCGGAGCGACGAATGGCAAGTGAGGCCGCCAAAAGCCAACAGCCAAGAAGAATGGCTGGTCACTTGCAGCATGATCCCTGAGCATGGCAGCGGCAAGATTTGCAATCTGACCATCGCGATAGGCGGTGTCGGGGACATCGTGGGTCTCGGTCACTGGAGCCTTGAACGCTGGTTTCTTACCCGTGGGAGGAGCGTTCGTGAAAATCGTGTCTGCCGCATGTGTCCCTTTGAAAAGGACTTCATCAATCGACCACGAACGCCGGTCCTGCGTTTCACTCATGTTGTGAAAGATCTTGCCGATGTCCTGACAAAAGTAACCGTGATTCTTGAAGTGCTGAGGAAGCGTGATCAACGTGGCTCCATTTGGAGCCGTTTCTCGAAACGATTTCCGAAGGTCATCGACCTTCACCGTATCAGGTCTCAATCCAGTCAAAAACGATGACCGAGAAGGATTGCAAACTGCCTGTTGACAGTAAGCCCGTTCGAAAACCAGTCCACGAGCGGCAATGCGTTCCAGATTGGGAGTGACTGCGGTTGGGTCGCCGTAAGGGCTGATTGCACAGTTCAAATCGTCGGCGACGATAAACAGCAAGTTCGGAGCCGCATCAGCCACCTGCGCGAGACACAACCAGAATGCGACTATTGCGATTGAGCCAGACTTGATGGTCTTTATTCTGTCGCGCTTCATTTCGTCACCTCGCTGGCTCGCTTTTGAGATTGTGTCAATCGTTGATTTAGCTTCTCGCTCAACGCGCTGATCGCCGTTTGGATTTCCGGTTTTTGATCGCGAATCAGATTTTTGGATTCATTTGGATCATTCACGAGATCGTAGAATTCATTGCGGTCGAAGTTGTGCAGGTCGTGGATCAATTTGTACTTCGGCGTTCGATAGCAGTGCATGTTGGCTTCTGCGTAATTGATCATGTGGTATTCGGCATAGAGGTCCTGATTCCAAGCGGCAGGTGGCTCACCTTTGAGTAAAGGCACCAAACTTCGCCCACGAATTGGCAAATCATTCGACAACTCAACCCCAGCCATTACCGCAATCGTGGGGAAAAAATTGAGGCTGGTCGCTGTGTCGTCGATCTTGGTGTTCGGCTTCACGAAACCTGGCCAACGAATAATTGCAGGCACTCGTAACGAGTGGTCGTACATGTTCGGTCGGTACTTATTGGAGATGACTTGCGTCCCGTGATGTGTTCCAGTTGGTGGTTTACGAGTCGCCCAAATTCCGTTTCCTTTGTGCCATATTCCGTTGTGGCCCATGTTGTACCCATGATCCGAAGAGAAGATCACGATGGTCTTTTCGGTTAACTGGAGTTCGTCGAGCAAATCAAGAACGCGACCAATATTGCGATCCACACCACTGGTGCTCGCCAGGTATTCCCGCATCTGTCGTTTCATCTTATTGACATTCAGATCGGGATAGTCTGGATTTGGAATCTTGGGATCGAGTGATTCATAGGGAGCCCAGTCTTCCGGAGTGACTGGCAACCACGCACCGTGTGGTGCTCGCGTATGTAGGCACAACAAGAACGGTTGGTCCTTGGAACGTTCGATGAACTTTAATGCTTGGTCAGTCAGGATGTCGGTTGTCAGTCCCTCAAATGTGTGGACCTGTCCATCCTCTTCCAATTTCGGGTTCTGCGGATTTGTTCCACCACTGGTCAGCCCCATGAAGTAGTCAAAGCCATGGTTAGTAGGGTGAAATCGTTCGTTGCCGCCGGCTGTCCAGTCGCCCAAATGCCATTTCCCAATCAGCCCCGTTTTGTAACCGTTCTGTTGCAACACTTCTGCGAACGTAACACTTTTCGATGGATTCAGTCTCACCTGATAGTCAGAGTTGAACAACTTGTGTCCCGGCATCGGAATAAAATCGTAGATGTCAAACTCGCTGGCGTATCTTCCGGTGACAAGCGCAGCACGAGCCGGACTGCAAACGGGAGTCGTGCAAAAGAAGTTCGAGAAAATCGCACCTTCGCGGGCAAGACGATCCATATTCGGCGTGTGTGCCGCTGGGACGTCGTCGAACCAACCACGTTGAACACTCGTTCCCAGTGCCCATGCAGCTTGATCATCGGTGTAAACAAAGACAATGTTAGGCTGTTGTTCAGCACCGGCACTCCCCGCCAGAACGGCAAGCACGATTGCCGCGATGACTAAGAACATTGGTTTTACAACTGAACCTGTCTTCATGTTATGCATTCTGTTTAATTACCGCGAAACGTCGATCCAGAGTCGTCGCCGGAGATAGCACTCATCGTCAGTTGGCGGCTGTTTCGAATGTGCGTTACCATCGCCTTGCGCACGAACTCCGCGTCTCGCTGCTTCAGACCTTCCAGTATCTGAGTGTGGTCGCTGATGGTCATCTCCAGCACATCCGTGTGATAACTGTGCCGGTCCGCTCCAATGATTTCGGTGAGTAAATGAAAGTCTCCGACCGCTTTCAACATCCGATGGTTGTCGACAGCGTCAAGAATCGTCAGATGAAATTTCAAGTCCGCCTGATCAAATTTCGCGGCAACATCCCGGCCCTGAACTTTTCCAGAAGCAACACGGGCATGCAGTTTTGTCATCGTGTCGAGCGTTGCCTGCAATGTCTTCAATTGCTTCACTCCAATCAGTTGCGAAGCCTTTGCAGCCGCGAACGGTTCGATTGCTTCTCGCATCTCAAAGACTTCTACCGCGTCGGTTTTGGTCGGTTGTTTGACCACTGCCCCCAGCTGTGGGACCAGCTCAATCAGACCCTCGCTGGCCAACCGTCCTATCGCTTCCCGAACCGGGGTGGCACTCATGCCGATTTCGGTCCCCAGTGGTCCATACCGGACGCGCGTTCCAGGCGTCAGTTCCCTGTTCAGCAGTTTCTGACGCAGAAACTCGTACGCAATATCCGATTGGTTTTTTTTCGATTGATGATTTCCCATGGAATTCAGCGTAGCTTCAAGTCTATAGACTTTCAAGTGGGCAGTCAGAACGGACGGTTTCAGCTTTAAGATTTCTCTTTAAAATTGATCGAGTAAGGTACGGTCAGAAACTCAGAACTTGGGTAGGTAAGCCACCGAAAAATCAAGAGACTATGACCACATCATCGCACAACTGGCAATAACCTGATTTTGCAAAACTTCAGTTACTAAGTTTGGTTCCGAACAGGTACGACTGGAGTTCTGTTGTGAGGTATTCCTTGAGAATCGCCTGTCCCTTTGGACCAATACAGATGGTTCGGTCCTTTCCGTGATGCTCCGATTTGTGGCTTTCTGGTGTGTAAGTCCAGATCGGCCCGCTCATGTCGAGATCGCACCCACGAAGAATGAGGGCTTCCCCCGGTCTGACTCCGGTTGCCAATTGAAAACGAATCGCTCCCCAAACAGCAGCGTCAACGTGTTGTTGAATGGCGAAAACGTAGTCTTCTGGCACCGGCTTCACACGTGGATTGTCATGTGCTTTTGTCCTGCCCCGTTTTAAGTCTTCGACAGATTGAAGTCCGACCAAGACAGACGCCTCGCACATTTCCTCGCTAACGGACCATTTTACAGTTCGGCGGATTCTCTGAATAAACTTGTTCACGGTCGTGCGAGCCAATCCGGCATCGACCATCTTGCTTCCTTCAAGTGTCTCGGTCGAATCTCAGCCAGTGAAGTATCACGACAGAATTGAATCATCCATTTGAGGGCCTTCTTGATCAGCCCGACCTCAGAAGTCTGCTTCCCGTTTTTGACGTAGTGACCTTCGGCGTGAGTGGAGTACATCAGCGCCATTTGAGCAAACGTCACCTGAGTGGGGGGAAGGTCCGACTCCTGCTCCCATTTGCAAATCAGTTCCGCATATTTCTTGCGGCTCTGGGGAGAACCATATTTTCCCAGCCAACAGTCTTTGCCATTGATTCTGACACGAGCCTGCCCTGTTGGCTTGTGATGTCCGTATTTCGGAACCGCTCTTTTCGACATGGTGCAAACCTTTCTTTTCCCGTTGTGGTAGTGAACGGGTTGAAAATGATGTTGCACCGCAAATGGCGGGTAGACGTAAGTAACGTCTCAACAAGAAGTTAAAAGTCGGGGCGACACGATTCGAACGTGCGACCTCCTGCTCCCAAAGCAGGCGCTCTAGCCAAGCTGAGCTACGCCCCGATTCTGTTCGGACGCAGGATAGGGATGTTGGGTTCGGCTCGTCAATCATTTTTGGCGATTGATTCTTGGATTTTCGCCTATCTCGCAAAGATTGCCGACGGAAGAGAGGAGTGTCTAGTGAATAAGGGGCAATCGCGCAATTTGCGAGCGGTTCAGGGCAGTTTTGAGTTGATTTCAACTCGCATCTTTGACCGTTGATCTATTGACTGAGTAGGATGGAGGCTGGGCTGTGGTGTTTCTAGAACCTAAAAGAGGCTCTCTCGCGTGTCCTGGCACCGAACAGCTTTATTGGTCTCAGTCCTCTTACCGTATGTTTGTCAGGGCGATGGGCCGAATTTAATTTTCATCACTGCAAAGTCGTGACCTGCCGCTGCATCCTCAACAGCGCACCACTTGTGAACAAGCTATTCGGCTGTACACGATCAACAACGAGTACTTGACATTCGAGAAGAAGAAAAAGGCTTGCTCGAACCGGGCAAGTTGGCGGACTTCAATGTCCTCCAGAAAGACATCCTCGAATGACCAGTTGACGAAGTGAAAGACTTGCAAGTCGAAGAGGCATGGCTCGGCGGAATAGCGAGTGTATGAGGTTGTCCGAGAAATGAAGGACTGGTGATTTTTTTAGAGGCACGGACATTTCTGTCGGTGCAAGAATTATGGTTCTTACGTCATCATAGCCAAGATTGGGCAGACTCCTGCTCTTCGAATATTGTCACGGCAAACAACGAAAAGAGAATTAAACGATGAGTGATGAAATATCGATGCCTGTTAACATTGTCTCATTTGCTGAAGAGTTAATCAGCGGTGAGCTGGGATCTTTAGAGATCATAAAAATCTACGAGATTGAAGACGACGAAGAAGCTCACGATGACGAGTTCCATAAGCGGAAGCATCTTGAATTTGAAGCTGTTCATCGTTCACTTGTTGAAGAGATATCCAAGCGGTTCGGAGATCCAAAAGTTGCAGAGGTAGAAGACGAGTTCAACACAATCCCCCTCTGCGGCGTCATTCCAGCCGCAACGTGGGAAGTCGATGGAACAGAGCTATACCTGGCAGTCTCGCACGAAGAACGAGAGACACCCTTCCTACTTGCGATTGGTACCATGTAAGCCATAAACAGGGCCGGATCCTACCCAATGGCTACTGATATTTCGTGAAACAATGAGAAAACGAAGTGTTAAATCAAGACGACCTCGACCGACGGATGCGTCGGGTTGTTTTTGGTCGCTAGTCACATTTTTGGCGGCAATGTTTTTCGGTCAATTCTCGATGTTGGTCGGGATACTGTTACTCTCATCGTCTCCGGTTTGCCTCGGCTGGCAGTTGTGGAAATGGAGGTACGACTGGCAAATCAGACGAGCAGCCTTGAAATGGTGCCGAGAGTTCTATCCCGACGGAGGAGGAACATCGATCGTGGATGTGATCATTACGCTCTCGCATGTGACGAACAATTTTGCAGACGCATTCACGCCATCAACGTCACTGGACGAGTTGAATCAAGCACTCAGATTATTCGATGAATTAGTACAAGAAATTGCGAATGGACATCGATCAAATGTTCTGAAGGAACTGGTCAATGAACTACAATTTCATTCCCACTCTCTCGCCCTCGATCTTGACACATTCCAGAATCTGAACGACATCAAGATGGCACAAATCCGCTCTGCCATTCGCCAAGAATGGCTCGGAACACTGCTCGAAGATGCTCAGGTAAGAGCACTCGACTTAGAAAAATTTCATGGATGCGATCTCGACAGCCTCATGAAATTTCTCATCGAACAGCAATCTTGTTCACTGGGAGTCACAGTGAACACAAATTTGAAAGTGCAAGAGTGAACAGTTGATTTCCACTCCGGGTGACTGTCGTCATCTGGTCTTTGATTGTTGCAGACTCATGTTCTCGTTGCCCTGTGCTACAACCTGCACAAAAAAAACGGGCTCACTTTCACGCCTAACGCATGAAGTGAACCCGGCTGTAAATTTTCGTCAGCGTAGTGGACTAGGCGATCGCCAGTTCTTTTTCTTTCGCTTCGGCAATCAACTCTTCTCGGAAGGCGATTTCGCCTCGGGCGATGCGTACATCTTTGGGGGCTTCAATTCCGATTTTAACTCGTCCGTTGCCGTTCGAGATGACTTTCAAAACAATGTTGTCTCCGATGACAATCTCTTCGTTTGCCTTGCGTGTGATGACTAACATAATGCTCGTCCTTATATTGTTGTCGCTATGCTTATCTAATGCACAGCAAATTTATATGAGAAGTCTGATGCTCAAACCGTGTGACAATTCACAATTGCCAACAAATCTCTGATTTGAAATGAAAAGTCATTTCAAACAACCTTCAATCAGTAAACCCCGAATTCGGTCGGTAGTTTCGCAACTGATTTAGCGAATCATTTCATCGTCAGGCAAGTGGCGGTGAGCAAAAAAACAAGAGCGATGTTCACGCAGGTCAGCTAGAGAGCGACAAAAACGAGGCACCGTTCGCCAGTTGGAATAACCAACTGATCGCAGCAATCCATGCTTTCGTCGTATCGTCTTCATGACCATCACAAACAAAGTTAAGGGACGAACCCCAATCACCGTGACTTGAACAACACTGGTAATTAGACACCAACGTCTGTGTTGTTCAAGATTTATCTGGAAACTTCTCAATTCTTGAAAGTTGCCGTCTCAAATATGGAGACGATTTTCAAAATCCACAACAGTAACCATCTAAAATGAGTGTTTTCACGAGTGAAACAGCCTCGCGTCCCAATGGTATACAAATGTACCGAGCGAGTCAATGATTTTCTCTGGGAATTTCTGACTTCATGGAAGCTCGCGAATTCGGAGGTTTCTGAACTCGACTGGTGACCCTTCGGCTTCCAGGCAGAGGTAGCCTGACCTTGGATTGCATTCATTGCCACCGGAGACCTCTTCTCCGTTTACCCAGAGCCTGACTTCTCCGTTGATTGCGCGGACGTAGTAATGGTTCCACTGGTCGACGCCCTTGCTTAAATTCTTTCTGGGAAAGCTGCGGCGACCGTTTGGGCTGATTGGTTCGAACGGTTTCATTGTTGATTTTCCGACGGCGAAGACGTCTCCATTCGTCGTAAACCAGTCGGAGTCTTTTCCTGTTCGTTCCTTGAATCGGGTGGCATATCCATGATCGAGAACCTGAACTTCAATTCCTCCAGAAGGGAGCTTGTTCGGCGGAAGATCAGCGAGTGCTTCTTCAGGCACCCAAACGAACGATCCGGAATTTCCAGCTGATTTGCGGTGGCACCATTCGTAAACCATTTCAAAGTTCGTGAACTTCTTCTGCGTTCTGATCACACCAATTGGCTTGCCGGTGCAATAGATGATTCCATCTTTGAAAACCCAGGTCTCTTCATCACCGTTGACATCAACGAAGTCACCTTCTCCGAGTGCTTTCCAGCCGGGACCGTTGCCATCGACAAATGCCTTGGGCAATACATCTTCTGCAATCAGAAATGAAGAACTCAATACAAAGAGCGAGAAAATAAATTGGTTGAAGCGCATCGTGAATCCTCAGTGATGACAGAAGAAGGTCTACTTTCTCAGAGGATGGTTATTCTTGTCGGATGATCGGAACACCGAGCATCGATCCATTGAAAACCATTTTGTTGTCAACAAAGCCCTGGAAATCGAATTCGGCGAGGCGTTTCTTTTTCACTTTCGTACAACGAACGCAAATGATGAGCCGACAACCAGGGTTGACCGGTCGCCGAAAACGGACGTCGTTCATGCCGCCGAATCCGAGGTAGTCCCCTGCTTCGAGGAGGTCATACTTGCGGGCGTAGAAACCTGCAAGTTGGGCAGCAGCTTCGCACTGGATGACTCCCGGCATGAGTGGGAAGCCGGGCATGTGTCCACGAATCCAGAATTCCTCGTCGGTGACATCCTTGAAACCGACAAGCCCATGGTTGTCACGGTCAACATAGACAACGCCAGAGAGATGTTCCATTTCATATCGCTGAGGATTGACCTTGCGGATCTCATCAAGATCGAACAAAGGTTCATCGAAATTATACTGCGAATAATCGTAAAGAGGCTTTGCCGGCATGCTGCTTTCCGTAGGAATGATTTATGTGAAATTCGAATGTGAAACTCTCTCTATCCTCGAACGATTTCCTGGACTTGTGAAACTTTGGAAATCAGGCGGTCTGGTTTGAGTTCCGGGTCGCGGACGTCGCTGCCTGTCACATTGCATGATGCTTTGTCCGCAGCGAACAGGGCTGTGCGAAATCCAAGTTTTTTTGCTTCAGCGAGATCGTCCTTTAATCGGTGGCTCACATGCAAGACTTCTTCGGGTTGAATTCCGATCTTACTGAAGGACTCGACTGCAGACGCATAAAAGGAGGGCGATGGTTTAATGAGTTTGACTTGATAAGAGATTGTCATGCATTCTGCTGAAAGGACTTCGGCGAGTGAGGAAAAGTTCCCCTGCTGCTTGAACGCAAACAGGCATTGGGGGAGCGTAAAGATCTGACCGTCCGCTAACAGTCCTTGCCGAATCCCGAGTGATGTCAATTCCCCGAGCGTCTCCCTTGCTCCGTCGGCAGCCTGAACGCCTTGCAGGCTGGCATGAAAGAAGTATGCAACTTTAGCGGCGAAATCATCGATATCGCCATACATGCCTTCGTCGTAGCTGTATTCTTTCTTCTGTAACCGTTCAATGATTTTTTTCCACAGGTTCGCAGAGTCGATTTCGGGAAAATCGCCCTTCCGTTTTGTCGATTTCAATCCCATCTCATCCCGGAATTTATTGTACTGGTGCAGCATGCCTTCCCATGGCTGCCCCTGTTTTCGAGTCATACTGTACCACATGTTGAATTCTTTGATCGTCTTTTCCAAAGCGATCTGCATGCGGATTTCTTGAGGATGTTGATGCAGCAACCGCCCCTGATCAATATTGAGTAGCGTCCCGTAAACGGACCACGTGACCGCTTTGATTCCTGGTAACGGCTTCAGCGCAGGAGTGATTTTCAATGGCACCCATGCTGGCGGCTCAGGCCAGATCAGATCGGACCGCCCGTGGAGTTCTTCGAGATATGCTGAAAGGGAAAGTCCCATGCGCGACGTACCTGAGTTGTCGATTGAAGTTGAACGTCCACTATGGAATTTTCGGTGGCTGAACTCAAGTGTTCCGGGGAAATGATTGAGAGTTTGAGACACGTTCGCAGCCCGGAAGTTGATGGGGAAGGGTCTCTTCTCTGACATCGAACACCAAGGAAGGCAGGCGGGAGCCTGCCTTGGTGAGAGGAATTCAGGCGCTGGCAGGCAGAAAAGACGCTTCGGAATCAATTTGACCTCTATTCACAGACGATTCTTTGATACCATTGCGGTTCGATACACAAGGAACAACGAATGTCTGAAAAGAAGCAACAACGATCGCTCGACTCTGTCTCTCGCCGAGGTTTTCTGGCGGTTGGAGGAGTTGGGATCGTCGGATTTTCTCTTGGAGAGTCTCGCGCCGCAGCGCGAACGAATTCCAGAGCCGTCATTCAGATTGTGATGAATGGTGGCCCCAGCCATCTTGATACGTTCGACCCCAAGCCGGATGCTCCCAGAGAAATTCGCGGTCCAATCCGTTCAATTGATACTGCGATTCCTGGCGTTCGCTTTGCTGAGTCGCTGCCGAAGCTGGCGCAGCGAGCGAACGAGTTGGTGATACTTCGGTCGCTGTACCATGATGCTGCGCCGATTCACGAAACTGGAATGCAACTCTTACTGACCGGAGCGCTAGTCAAAAACGGTTTGTGTCCGCCGAACATTGGAGTTGTCCTGAGTCGGCTTCTCGATAGAAAACAACAGCCACCGATTGCAGTTCGCCTGGGAGGAACACTCTCGGCGACTGGACTCAATGCGTATCGTGGAGATGGCGCCGGGCTACTGAAAGCAACAGATGAAGAATCGCACGACATGCCGACGCTCAGCAGCCTCCAGGACTCTGGATTCTCGACGCCGGACTTCGCAACACTCTCCGCAAAAGTGAAACGAAATTATGGCGAGACTCGTTTCGGAGAACTGTTTTGGACGGCAGCGCGGCTCGTGGAATCTGGCGTGAAATATGTTGAAATTAACACATTCGACAAACTCGAAGGCGAAGTGACTTGGGACGCTCACGGCTGTTCGAAGACCGCTCCCGGAACAATTTTCGACTATCGTGATAGTCTCGGACCACAATTTGATCAAGGAGTTTCCGCTCTATTCGATGATCTTCAGGCTTCCGGGTTGTGGGACCAGACCTTGGTCGTCAGCACCGGAGAAATGGGGCGAACTCCACGCATCAATGAAAATAATGGACGCGATCACTGGCCGCATGTTTGGTCCGGTCTACTTGCCGGCGGAGGCCTGGAAGGAGGACAAGTGATTGGTGCCAGCGATGCCACCGGCGAAGCGATTGAAGATCACCCGATTCACATCGGCGAAATTCCAGGACTGATCGGTTCTTATCTTGGCGTTGACCCCGCAACGGAAATTCAAGTCCGTGAAGGCGTCACCTGGTCACTCCCCGAGGTCGCTGCTCTGTTGGGATAAACCGAATCATTCCCCACAGATTCGAAAAGCCACAGTGAAAAATAATATCACTCTCAGGTGAATCGTCTGGGAGGGCACAAACCTGAATAATGCTCACTTTGAAAGCTAGTCAACTTTCAAAGTGAGGCGAAAAGATGTGCCAATTCTTTCCGTTGAATCAACAAGCGAGATCTCTCCTCCACAGGAACGAACAATGTTCCGGCACACAAATAGGCCTAATCCGGTTCCGCTGTTTTTCGTAGTAAAATATGGTTCAAAAAGTCGCAGTTGATGCTCCTCACTGATTCCATGACCATCGTCATTAAAGTCGATTTCGACATGCCCATCGAGAATCCGAGTCACAATTTCAATCGTTCCACCTTCTTCAGTTGCATCGAGTCCATTGAGAATCAAGTTGAGAAAGACTTGCAGGATTTCGTCGCGAATTGCGGTGATCTTTGGAAGGTTCTCTGGAAACTCTGTCTTGATCGTTCTCCCCTTTTTGCGTTTGTAGTACTTAGCGATATCAAGTGCATTTCGCACCACTTCGTAGATGTCAATTTTTTGCGAAATCTTTGTTCCAGGCCGAGAAAACTCGATCAACTCTCGAAGAGTTCTCTGGATGCGCAGAAGTTGCTCGTCGATTAACCCCAGGCGTTCGTGTGTTTCTTCATCCAGATTCTTACGGTTCATCATCTGCACTAACGAACTAATGGCCGCCAGTGGATTTCCGACTTCGTGAGCGATTCCTGCGGCCAACAACCCAAAGGCCGCTTGTTTTTCTTGTTGCACCAGCATTGCCTGTGACTGCTGAAGTTCGCTTGTTCTTCTCGCGATTCGATCTTCAAGCTCACGATTCAGATCTGTAAGCCGACGTCCCGTGCGCCGCAGGACAAGAGCCAGTGACGTCCCCGCCCAAGTAACCCAGCCCATGAAAATGAGCATGAGAACTAAGGAAACAAAATCACCTTTACTCTGTACGCCAGGGTTGAAAGCAAGCGTTGAATAACTCAGGGCGTGTACGGCAAACGTGGAGTACGTCACTGCCGGTGAGTGCCGCAGCGCGCAAACGAGGAGTGATAAAAAGTAGTAGAATCGAAAAGGACTTTCGAAGCCTGCGTCAAAGTAACAGAGCAACCCGATAAAGACCGCCTCCATCAAGGAAACGAACAACGGAAAACGACTCAGGAAGACTTCACCACGCCGGTGCCAGACTAAATCAAACAAGGCATAGAAGGCTCCGACCGTCAAGATGCCGTTCAGGTAGGGACGGCTCTCATTCGGTGTCAGAAAATTCACCAATAAGTAACCGACAATCAACCCGAACCAGCGAATGCGAAGCGTGATCGACTCCGCCATCAGCTGCCAGTCAGCGTCAACACGACCAACTTGAGCGGAGACTTCTGTTTCCTCTTTCATAAAACTTACCCGTCACGGGTTTGAATTCGTGTTCTCTTGTCGGCTTGCCGAACACTTGAAGTGTACGGCTAACGATCACTCGGAAAAATTACTTCTTCTTGTCCCCACAATTCTCTAATCTCTTGCCCTTCACTCAAGCCGATTTCATTTGATCCACAGGAATGAGTTTTGGGATCGGGATTTGCAAACCCATGACGCCGCCGTGTCGTTTCCGGAGTTCCTGGAAATCAAATCGCAGGAACTGATACAGGAGTTCCGGTGGCTTCATCGCGAGGTATTCTCTCGCGAAGACTTCCATTTGCCCATCATATTCGTCCTGACTGTGTGTATGCACATGACACCGTCCAGAAAAGCGGCGGATGTCTCCATCGAACTTCGGACTGATGTGGTACAGCTCATGCAAAATCGTCACGAACTTCTCCTGAAACGATTGGTCAAGAAATCGTGGCAGGTAGAAGGTGAGGATGTAGGACATCTCGCGCTTGCCAACATACAAGCGCTGAACCGTCCAGTCTCGTCCCTGCCGTCGAGATGTCAGTGCTCCGTTTTCGAACCGCATCGGCGTGAGCTTCGCTTGAAGACCATGTAAAACTGAAGAGCGTGCCTGAGCGAAGCAGACTGCAATTCTGGACATGTCAATATGCATAAACGCTTCATGGCGATTTGTGACATCTTCACAAAGAGCGTTCATCGATTTTGTAAAATCAAAAGGGCCCATGCCAGAAATGAAGTTCGATAACTTCGCCTTTGCCATCTGAGTTTCCTTTCCCGGTGCAGTTGAATGTCCCAAGTTTCGCGCGATTCCAACCGCACCTTGGGCAACTGAGATGTTTTTGTCAGGTCTCGTAAAAACAGTGATGTGGGATCATACAAGGATTAGCCAATTTTTCCAAACTTTCCCGGTCTCTAGATTGTTGACTTAAATTGCAGGCAGCCACAGTCGCTTTCTTTTGCTTTCTCGATCTGGTCGAATCCTTCCTCCAGACCAATGGTCAATCCCTATGAGGAACAAATCCAGATGCTAAAAATGCCAACAAATTCTCTGACATCCTGGAGTCTGTTTCGTCGTCCATTGATCGCAACTGTCGTTTTATCGCTCTTCGTCTTGCCTGGAATGGCAAAGAGTAATGAGTTTCCGACACCCCACTTGAAGGACATCAATCCCGCTGGCATCGAAGGTTCTCTGCTTATTGTGGGCGGTGGGGAAATCCCAGAAGTCGTCATCGAACGGCTCCTGGAACTCGCTGGTGGTGAAGATGCTCGCTTGGTGGTCATTCCAACGGCATCGGAAAGAGCGGATGCTGGCAAACCTGAATCGTTTATCGAAATTTGGCAGGAACGTGGGTTTCCCTCCGTTGAAATCCTACACACTCGGGACCGGAAAACAGCAAATTCAGATGAATTTGTAGCACCACTTAAGTCCGCAACGGCAATTTGGTTCGTTGGTGGTCAGCAATCAAAACTCGCCGATGCATATGTCGGAACAAAAGTTGAAGGAGAACTATACGCAATACTGAAACGAAATGGAGTTATTGGTGGCACCTCGGCAGGTGCAGCAATTCAATCGCGTCTGATGATCGCCTTCGGCAACCCGGACGCCACAATTCGCCCAGGGCTCAATCTTGTCCCTGGCGCCGTCATCGATCAGCATTTCCTCGCTCGTAACAGGCAACCGCGCCTGACCAAAGTGATCGCAGACCACCCGGGGTATTTTGGTTTGGGGATCGACGAAAGCACCGCAATCGTCGTTCGTGGGCGGAACATTGACGTTATCGGAGAATCGTCGGTCACTGTCTGCTTCTCAAAATCCGAGACGAGAGCGGCCAAAGAGTACGAAGTCTCGACAGGCAGAAGAGCCGATTTAACCGCGTTGCGGCAAGCCGCCATCGCTCGAAGTTCTAATACAGTTCCTGATGTTACAGCCCCTCGAGTAGAAAATGGTTCGCTCCTGATTGTCGGTGGTGGAAAAATGACAGAGGAAATGTGGAACGGGTTTGTCGAGCTTGCCGGTGGTGATGAAGCGAGAATCGTGGTCGTTCCGACTGCCTCTGGCAACCCACCTCTCAAGAAACGAGGGGATGTCAAAATTCTTAAAGAAGCAGGTGCCAAAGAAGTCAGCGTTCTACACACGACAGATCGCCTTGAAGCCGACAATGACGAGTTCATCAAACCTCTGAATGAGGCGACCGGAGTCTGGTTCAGCGGAGGTCGGCAGTGGCGCATCGTCGATGCATACGCTGGTACCGCAACTGAAAGAGCCTTTCACGAAGTGCTGCAACGGGGCGGTGTCATCGGCGGAAGTTCCGCTGGTGCAACGATTCAGGGAGAGTATCTCTGTCGTGGCAACCCACTCGGAAATCAAGACATCGTGTCCGAAGGCTACGAGAAAGGCTTCGGTTTTCTACCAGGCACAGCGATTGATCAACACTTCGCGCAGAGAAAGCGGCAAGGTGATATGGAATCGCTAAAGAAGACATTCCCACAATTGCTCGGAATCGGCATCGATGAATCAACGGCAATCATTGTGAAGAAAACAACTGCTAGCGTGATCGGTGAAAACGATGTCTACTTCTACCGTGCTTCACCGAATAACCCAGAACCCACAAGTCCAACGAAAGTATCGACCGGGGGTTCATACGATCTCAAGAGCTTTGATCTGATCGATTGAACAGCGCCAGCCCCCCGGTGGATCACCGGAGGCTAAGTGGGTGGACAGCGAACTCTGCAATCAAGCGGCGTCCGCTTGATCGTGCGATTGGTACTGGTTCAGCTTGTTGTAGAGCGTCTTTAAAGCAATCCCGAGTTCATCGGCGGTCTGAGGTTTGTCGCCATTGTATTTTTCGAGAGTCTGCATAATCACTTCCATTTCGATCTCGCGAAGTGTCAATGGATGCGAGAAGTTCGAAACTGTGAACGGCTTGTCCGTGTGCGCGGACCGTCGTGTGATGCTGTTCGGCAAATGCTCAGGTTCAATGACCTCGCCACCAGAAAGGATGATGGCATGTTCGATTGCATTCGCGAGTTCCCGCACATTTCCAGACCAATCGTGAGACCGCAGCATCTCAAGCGATTTTTGGGAAAGGAAATCATCCGGAATTGACGATCGCTTCATGCAGCGAAGGGCGAGAAACTTTGCCAACTCCGGAATGTCATCTTTTCGTTCACGAAGCGAGGGCAGCCGAATCTCGAAAGTATTGACGCGGAAGAACAAGTCTTCTCGGAAGATTCCTTCGGTGACCATGTCTTCAAGATTTCGATTCGTAGCGCAAACAACGCGAACATCGACATTGAATGTTTCATTTTCGCCGACCCGTCGAATTTCTCCGGACTCCAGAAAACGGAGTAGCTTGACCTGCATCGCTTTGTCGAGTTCACCGAGTTCGTCGAGGAACAGCGTCCCACCATTGGCGATTTCAATGAGTCCTTTGCGAGGTGCGTCGGCGCCTGTGAAGGCTCCTTTTTTATGTCCGAAAAGTTCGCTTTCAACGAGACTCTCTGGCAAGGCTCCGCAATTGACCGCAACAAACGGCATTTTCGCTCGCGAACTTTGTTCGTGAATGCTGCGAGCGACAACTTCCTTGCCGGTGCCTGTCTCACCAAGAATCAAGACGCTGGAATCGGTCGGTGCGATCCGTGCAACGAGCGTATTGACACGCTGCATCGGCTCGGTATTGCCAATCAATTGTGTCTTGCCACGAACCGATTGAAGTTCCGTTTCCAGAGCATTGGCTCGGTTCTCAAGAGAGCGTTTCTCCGCCACACGATTCAGCACAGTCGCGATCTCAACGATCTTATACGGCTTCCGCAAAAAGTCGTACGCACCTTCGCGAATGGCTCGAATCGCATCATCAATCCCACCATGACCGGTGCTGATGATGATATCTGTTTCGATCTTCTCTTTATTGATGTGCTCAATGACACCCCAACCATCAATGCCAGGCATTTTCAGGTCGGTAATCACAGCGTCGTAAACGTTTTCGGAAAGAGCGTCAATCGCTTCCTGACCACCTTCGCAGACCGTCACATCGTGACCAATCTGTTCGAGTTCGTCACCCATGACCATGCGGATGGGAGCTTCATCATCTACGAAAAGTAAGCGCAAACGCCGAGCACCTGTTGCACTCGCGTCGTCGTTCCTTGACGACATACTGACTTCCTGTCTTGTGTCT
>DAOUPA010000538.1 GCA_030626405.1 Planctomicrobium sp. | reverse complement strand
GAGACGGTTGCATTACAGCCCCGTGGGCGGGAGTACGTCGGGTTGTGTCCGTTTCATGACGACAACAATCCATCAATGAATGTCTACCCAGACCGGCGGACGTTCCGCTGTTGGTCATGCAGCACCGGTGGAGATGTTTTCACCTACGTTCAGGAACGGGAGAAAGTCTCGTTTCGGGAAGCTTTGGAGATTCTCGCTCGCCGGGCGAACATGGAGATTCCGAAGTCCGTCGGTGGGAATACACCAGAACAGGAAACAAACCGCGCGAAGCTGTTCGAGGTATTGCAGTGGGCAGAGAACCTGATGATGCAGACGCTGCTGACATCGCCTGCCGCCCAGCCTGCTCGTGACTACTTGAACGGTCGCGGAATTGATGAAGAACTGATCCGCAGATTCCGCCTCGGTTTTAACCCGGACGGATACGAATGGCTGCTCGGTCAGGCGCGCGGACGTTATTCAACGCAACTACTGGAAGATGCCTGTCTGGTGGGGAAGAATGATCGGGGCGGATATTACGATTTTTTCTGTCATCGGATTACGTTTTCAATTCACAACGAGCGGGGTCAGGCTGTTTCGTTTAGCGGACGTGTTCACCCAGGTTATGACCATCCGGCGAAGTACAAAAACGGTCGTGAGACCACGGTCTTCCACAAAAGCCGTATACTGTATGCACTCGACTTGGCGCGAGATGAAATCAAAAATCAGGGACATGCGATTGTCGTTGAAGGCTACACCGACTGCATCGCTTTGCATCAACGGGGAGTGACGAACACAGTCGTCTCGATGGGAACGGCTCTGACTGATGAACAGGTGAGAACCGTGAAGCGATTTGCTTCCAAGGTCATTCTGGTCTTCGATGGAGATGACGCCGGGCAGAATGCAGCTTCGAGGGCTGTGGAGAAATTTTTGGCGCAGGATGTTGACCTTCGGATCCTGACACTGCCGAACAAGCTGGACCCGGCGGATTACCTCGAACAACAAGGGGTGGATGCGTTTCGTGAACTGGCAAATAAAGCTCCGGAGGCCTGGGACTTTCGTTTTCGAGCCGCGAAAGCGAATCATGGAATCGACACAATCGACGGGCGGCAGAAAGTGCTTGACGAGATGCTCGATGTGCTCGTTCAGGTGCCAGCAATGGCAAAATCTGTGCGGGAACCGCTCATGATTGCAAATCTTGCACAGAAGTTGTCGCTCTCCGAAGAGGCAGTTCGGACCCGCGAAAAGCAAATTCGTTCGAGCGGACAAAAACGCGTTTATGTAGAGAATCATGCGGTCGAAGAGAGTTCCTTCGCCGAAGAAGTGCATCGCATTATCGCTGGTCAACTGTCGTCAGGGGACCGAGTGGAATGCGACTTGCTTCAATCTATTCTGGCGGCCCCGGAATCGCTCCGTTTTGTGGCGGATGCGGTTTCTGTGGCCCCGTTGCGGAACCGCATCCTGAAAGGGGTGCTGCGAAAATGTACAGAGGAAGCGTGGGCAGATGGCGAGTTCAGCCTGACCGGCTTGATCAGCCAGATGCCTGATAGAGAGTTGAAGAGTCTGGTCGTCTGGTTAGACGAACAGGTAACGGCGAAAGATCTCGCAAGAAAGATCCGTGAGAGTGGAAGCGACGACGAGGGGTGCCCTTTACTGCTGAGGCAATCAATTCAAGCCCTACAGAATCGGGAAGAACGCAACTCGAACCAGAACGTCGCAGTCCAACTCGCGGAGGCCACGGACGGTCGAGCTCGGCTTGACGAATCAGCGGAAGCGTTGTTGCGTCAGGCTGCTGAGTTTCACCAAAAACGTGCGACCAAGAAGAGCGGTGTCTAATCCGGCACCGCACTGTAAGACCAAGGGAGAAGAGATGATGTATCGACTCGACGAGAGCCTTCGCAAACTGACCGAACTGGGACAACTTCAGGGGTACTTGACCTTTTCACAGGTCAACGATTACCTCCCGGAGAACGAAGTCAGCCCGGAAAAGATTGATGCGCTGCTGCTTTCGCTGGAGGACCTGGGCCTTTCAATCATCGACGAAAAGAAAGTGAAGAACGCTCCCAAGGTTTCCGCAGCAAAGAAAGCAGAGAAGGCGAAGCCGCGAAAGAAACCGGCTCCGCGAAAGAAGCAGACAGTCAAGCTCAGTGGTTTGTTCGAAGAAACCGGCAACGGTCGTATGATCGATGATCCGGTCCGGATGTATCTTTCGCAAATGGGCGAGATCCCATTGCTCACGCGGCAGGAAGAAATCGACCTTGCCAAGAAAATCGAATTCACACGCAAGCGATTTCGCCGGGCATTGCTGGAATGTCATTACGTGACGCGCGAAGCGTACGACGTTTTAATCAAAGTTCAGGCGGGCGATCTTCCTTTTGACCGGACGATTAAGATTTCCCTGACCGAGTGTACAGAGAAAGAGCAAGTCCTCGGTCGGTTGCCACACAACCTGACGACCATCCAGCGATTGATGGTCCAAAACGAAGAACACTATTCAGGATTTCTGGATGAGACCAAACTCGAACTTGAACGGCAGGAAGGCTTCGCCCGCGTCGAACAGGGACGCCGCAAGATCGCGACGCTTCTGGAAGAAGTGAGCCTGCGAACGCAGCGGCTGCAACCGCTCGTGAAACGCTTGGAAAAAATCTCCAACCGAATGAACGCTTTGCAAGTTGAAGTGGCTCAACTCTCTGAAGATCGCTTACGTAAGGACCAGCGTGCGAACTCGCAGCAGGAACTTCGCGACCTCATGGAGCTAACTCTCGAAACGCCTGAATCGCTCGCGACACGAGTGCGGGAAATCAAAGATCGATTCGCCGATTACGATCAGGCAATGCGTGATCTCTCGGCTGGCAACTTGCGTCTCGTCGTTTCGATCGCAAAGAAGTATCGCAATCGTGGTTTAAGTTTTCTGGACCTGATTCAGGAAGGAAATACCGGCCTCATGCGTGCGGTTGATAAGTACGAGTACCGTCGCGGTTACAAGTTTTCCACGTATGCAACATGGTGGATTCGACAGGCGATTACACGCTCGATTGCAGATCAGGCACGTACGATTCGCATCCCGGTTCATATGATCGAAACAATCTCCCGGCTGCGACGCATCAGCAAAGACCTGGTCCAGGCACTCGGTCGGGAACCAACCGTCGAAGAAGTCGCACAGGCAGCGGACGTTGATCTCGAAGAGGCCAAACGCGTTCTGCTGACGGCGCGAACACCACTGAGTCTCGACAAACCTGTCGGCGATTCCGAGGACAGTGTCCTCGCAGATTATGTTCGAGCTCCGAACGATCACAGTCCGGTCACGGTCGCTGCACAAGAGATGCTCAAAGAGCAAATCACTCAGGTTCTCAAAACATTGACTTACCGTGAACGCGAAATTATCAAACTCCGCTACGGTCTTGGTGATGGCTACACGTACACGCTCGAAGAAGTCGGTCGAATCTTCAAGGTGACGCGAGAACGCGTTCGCCAGATTGAAGCAAAAGCCGTCCGCAAACTTCAACACCCCGCCCGTTCGAAGCAGCTTCAAGGCTTCCTTGAGCATCTCGCCCTGGCAAACGGCGGAAACTGAAAATCGCACGATCGCTTAACTTAGCCCCCGGTGATCCACACCGGGGCAGACGAAGATATCCGCGTTCACTTGGCAGCAATCAACTGATTGCGGGATCGCGTCTGATGCTGTAAAATGCTTCTCATGCAATCACTACATAGACATTTTCAATTTCATTCTCTGGATGAATTACTGCAAATCGGCTTGGACCAAGCTCAACGTTTGCTTCCTCTCTACGCGGAATGGCCTGAATCGCAATCGGAAGATTTTGAAGCATTGAATGACGTATTTGTCTCGACAGCTTCAATTCTGGAAGGCGAAGCTGAAGTGCTCATCGAGAGCGAGGAGTGCGAAGCCGCTTACCTTGCATCTTCTCGTGCAGCAGCAGGGTTCCGAAAATCGAAAGCCGAAGAAGCACAACTCGCTGTCTATGCCGGGAAAGCGATCTCTTCAATGGCCGATGCCATCGCTGATCGTCAGCGCGACCCACAAGCCGCCAGAATCAGTGTCATCCTGGCGATTTCCGTTTCCATGAGAGCCGATGAAACGCTTTCCCAAATGCAGTGAAAGTTCTACTCCACCGGGTGACTCACTCGGTGCGAAATCATGTGGCCCTCAGTGTGAATGACTGTGCGGATCGTAATCGAGATGAAGTTGATTCCAATGGAAGTGGAGGTCTGGGCGATGCTTGATCAGTTCCGACAATCCCTCTTCGGTGCAGTCGCTGCCATCAAGGTAGAACGACTCCAGGTTTTTCAATTCATAGAGCGGTTTTAACCCCTCGTTCGAAATCGGAACGTTGATCAAGTGCAGGAACCGAAGTTGCGGCATCGCGGCGATGGTTTCCATTGAAGCATCGGTGACATGTGGGGAGTGAAACCGTAGGAACTCCAACGTTTCATGCTTGGGAAGTTGACTGAGTCCGTCGTCGTCGAAGCTTCCAT
>DAOUPA010000028.1 GCA_030626405.1 Planctomicrobium sp. | reverse complement strand
CGCCGGGAATGCTGCAACATAGCCGATGGGTGCAATCACAATGAAAGCGGCACCAATATTTAACATCGCTCGCATGATGGTAAACATGGCGCCCTCAGGGGCTGGATTCATGCCCATCATTTCGAGCATCCAGCTGACAATTTTGGCAGTGATTCCATTGATCACGCCACTTCCGAAGGGATTCAAATCTCCCACTCCACCATCACCTTTAATGACGAATAGAATTGGGACTGCAACAACCAGAACTGGCAACAGCGCGACAAACGCGACGAGATGCGTGTAAATCAATGCCATGATGTTCTGAAGCAATATCTTCAACATTTCCCACAGAATCCAGCCTTTGTAGGTATATCTTGCCGTCATATGTATAAGAGCCATCGGAAGAAAAAAGAGCGCCGTACCCAGGATCACGGCAATCACACCGGGATAGAGCAGATTCCCAGGGTTGAGTGCAGCAAGGAAAGCGCACACAGGAATGAGACCCACTGCTCCTGGAATCAAAACAAGCGGCCAGGCGAAGGCACGAACCCCAGCTGCAATCGATGTGAATAAATCGAACTTAATTCGCTCAGATTGAAACTTGGTTCTCAAACGGGTGGATTCAATAATTTTCAATGAGAGGAACCAAAAAAGCCCTGGAACAGAGAGCCCACTCAAAAGAGTCATGACAATCCAGAATGTCTTTGGTGGCATCTGCTCCTGAACATAGACGAACCCCATGTAGCCGCACATTAAGGCAATTGTCGAGAAGAGTGTAAATGCGGTCCCGACTCGCAGTGCCATACGTGGTTCCTTCATCATGAACTTCCATGATTCGGACCAAACGACTCCGTAAAACTTTGCGGGATCTGCACCTTTCCGCGAACGGCGCTTGGCCTCTTTGCGGTCCATCTGCCCAGTTTCGATGTTCATCCCACAGCCGCGGCAGATGACTTCTTCTTCATCCATATCCTCCGCGCAATAAGGACAAATTTGGGCATCGGCATGCTCCATGTCGATGTCATCGAGGTTGCCAAGACCGAATGGATCGTCTGCTGCAGGCTTTCTGGCGGGCTTCTTCTTTTTGGGTTTGCCCTGTTTGGATTTGCTTTGTCCTGATTGATCTCCCCCTTTTCTGGAGGGAACCTTGATCTTGCTTTTGCACTTTGGGCAGGCAATTGTCTTGCCGAGAGCTTTCTCAGGAACATTCAGCGTAGCTTCACAGCTTTTACAACGAATTTTCGGCATCGACAAACACTCCGACAGTAGCTCACAGAACTGCAAATAAATAGAAAATGTAGACGTCTTCAGCGCTGGCTGAATTAAAAAGGAGTCGCAGCCATCACCACCTGCGGTGCCGCAAGTCCAATCAATCTAGCAACTTCCTCACAAAATGCACCTTCGGAAAGCGGAATATCGACCCATCTCCCGGGCATCTGGGTCCGGTTATGCCTTTCCGAACCGATCTTGACCAAGTGTTCGGGTCTGTAGGAGACTTGCTCTCGATAGCGTCTTTCTTGTCAGGGAGTGATCAAATGAGCAAAACAAGGATTGTTGCAGTGACCAGCATTATTTTGCTGGGGCTATGGCTGGGGCTGTTCAAAATCTCCCCAGCGGACGAAACGACCTCCGAACAACTCGAATTCACCAACGGCGTCGTCGTACTCAGAGATGGTCGCGTTTTCTCCGGACGCATTAGCAATGTCGCTGGCGGGTATCGAGTGGAATGGAGAGGGACGTATGCCATCGTCCCGTTTGGGAAAGTCGATGTCACCGCACCGTCCTTGAACGAAGCATTCATTGCGTTGAGAGATCGCGTCCTCAAGCCGACCGCCGACGATCACCTATCGCTGGCAGAATGGTGCCTGAAGAACAATCTCGTTGGCTCGGCAAAATCTGAAGTTTCCAAAGCCCTCCAGCTCGAGCCATTAAGACAAGAGTCACGTTCTCTCATGGTCACCATCGACGAACGGCTGAATCCGAAAGCGGAAAAATTTGAGAGGGCAACAGGACCGGCAATGACAGCTGACGGCTTCCTTCGGTCTCAAGCAAAAACTTCAGCCGGATTAAGTCGCGAAGTTCATCGAGATTACGTTCGTCAAATACAACCATTGCTTCTCAATAAATGTGGCAACGCCCACTGTCATGGTCAGGCGACAGAGACCACTTTTCGCCTGGGACGAATTCAACGTGGGATTTCCGGGAATCAGCTTCTCAGTCAATCCAATCTGGATCAAGTGCTGAGCCAACTGGATCTTGCGAAACCTAGCCAAAGCCCTTTGCTGATGAAAGCCGTTGCCGTCGATGCACAGCATCGCAAAATTTTCCTCGGACCACGTGGAGGAAATCAATTCAAAATACTGAGCGACTGGGTATCGCGAGTCGCTGGCGATTTACCAAGTGCAAAAAAACACCCATCGAGAACGAATGCTCAGCACACGACGTCACAACAGATTCAGCTGACTGGTGCGGAAGTTGTTGCGGAAGCCCCCAGAGACGAAGTTCGCGAAAACATATTGCTTCAGGAAGTTCGCCAACAAAGCCTACCGGACCCGTTTGATCCCGATGTTTTTAACCGACGCGTTCACGGAGTTTCAGCAAGAGAACTCAACGGACGCGCCGCACCAAAAAAGATTGATTCCGCAGAGAAATGAATACTGGCATACCATGAAGAGGCCTTGGTGTCGCAAATTTGAATTCCATGATTCAAACAAATCGTGATTAATTGTTGCAAGCCAAGAGGCGAGATGACTTACGAAGACTGCGATTTTGAAATCAGCAGTTGATCAAGTCCACTGGAAATTTGACCGCGACTGAGGACTGCATCGAAACCTGCTTGCCGTGCGGATTCCAGTCGCTCTATCTGCACGTGTGGGCCAAAACCAACCAGCTTGCAGTCCGTTGATTCGCGCAGTTTTTGCAAGTCGAGCTTTTCCATTTCCAAGTCGACAATCACCCATTGAATCTCGTGCTCAGAAAGAGATCCTTCCGCTGTTTTCTGGCCTAGACAGGTTTGCGGAACAAGTCCGGCGCGCTGCACCGCTCCGTTCAATTGACTGGAGAACATCAAATCTTTGCACACTATCAAAACATTCGGTGCGGGACGTTCAGACATCAGGAGGGGCTTCGTTTGAGTTCAGCATACGAGTTAAATCACCGGACAGGGTTGCTCGTCCGGGACATTGAGACGAGCACTATAGTAATGGCACAGCGCAATTGCACTGGCATCGGCAACGTCGTTGGGTTCGAGAATTTTCTTCAAACCTAACTCTCGCTGAATCGCGGATTGAACCTGTTCTTTCGAAGCCGCACCACTGCCGGTCAAAAGTTTCTTAATTTGCCTCGGCGTGTAATGCACGATTGGAATCGTCGCCTCCGCCGCCGCGAAGAGAATCGCCCCGCGAGCATGCGCCATGAGTACCGCAGTCTTTGGATTACGTGGCATCGAAAAGACTTGTTCAACAGCCATCGCTTCTGGCTGGAACTCTGCGATCACTTCCCGAATCCCACGTCCAATTTCAAGAATACGTTCGGCCAGGGATTTGGATTTCGTGGAACTGACCACGCCACCTTCAATCAGTATCGGACGTTTAGGAGATCGACGAACAAGCGCGTAGCCAGTTCGGTTCAACCCTGGATCAATCCCAAGGTAAAGCGAGGACTGAGGGCCTTCAAAAGCGTTTCCGAGAGCCATTCCCATCGAGGAGTCCTGATGCAGGTGTTGAGCATCTGTCGGCTGTCGATCATCCGAAATCACAGCATTCTCCTCTCTTTCTTCGTGATGAGTTGAATACAGACTTTGGCAAAATTCCGAGAGATTGTCGAGGTTGTTTTGAATACATTTGTTCAGGCAGCATAAATAGCCAGATTAAGTCGCAATCCGTTGCCGGTGAACTTCGTAGCACAAAATTCCTGCCGCGACGGAAGCGTTGAGTGAATCGACGTGACCGGCTTGTGGAATCGCACACTTATCATCGCATTGCTCAAGCAGAGATTGGCCGATTCCTGCTCCTTCGTTCCCTAAAACGAGTACGAGATTTTGCTGCATGTCGACTTCGGCGGGCGACAGGTTCCCTTTTTCCGAAGCGGCGATGAGCCGGAACCCATTCGCTCTCAGACGTTGAGCTGCATCTGCCAGAGATTCTACCTGACAGATGTTGAGATAATTGACCGCACCGACCGAACTTCTGGCAACGTGAGAAGAAACGTTCGCTTGCTCGCGATTGCTAATGATGATGCCATCAACAGCGAACAAGTCGGCGGAACGCAAGATCGAACCGAAGTTAAAGGGGTCCTGAATTCGATCGAGAATCAACAGAAACGGCCTCTTCGGCAGGTGCTCAATGAGACCGTCCAAGGTCGTATATGGAAATTTCGGCATTCGAGCCGCCAGTCCCTGATGGTCACGAGCATTGACGACTCGCTGGAGGTCATCTTGCTCCAGCATCTTGAGTTCGATTTGAGATCGCCTGCACAGCGACTGCACTTCATCGAGCGTTTGTCCGTCGACCAGAGCAGGGCAAACATGGACTTCAAATGGAATCCAGCGACGGGCACGTAGAGTTTCCAGCACAGCATGCTTCCCCCAGAGCCAGCCACGTTGGTGATTTCCGAGAGATGTCTTAGATCGTCGAATTTTTTTCTTTCTTCCGACCATGTAGGTAACTCTACTTTGAATGACCACCAAGTTTTGTTCTCAACACCGCACAGGGTTGAAGGTTGCATGAAGTGCGACAACAATGGAAGGCTTCCGGAGAATAAACAAATGAAGCGGATGGTTCCATTGCGAAGACGATCAGGGTTGCCTCAATACAATACCGACGAAGAACGAGATGGGCTGCGCGCAGCGGGCCATTTTAATGCGGAACTGCTCGACTTTTTGAGGCCGCACGTTCAGTCGGGAATCACGACGGATCAGTTGGATGCAAAAGCAGAGGAGTTTACACGAGACCACGGTCACATTCCTGCCTGCCTTGGCTACAACGGTTATCCGAAGACGATTTGCTCCAGCCTGAACGATGTCGTCTGTCATGGGATTCCAAATGATCGGGAACTCCGAAACGGTGATATCGTCAATATTGACTGCACGACCATCGTCGATGGTTGGTTCGGAGATCAGTCGGAAACATTTCTTATTGGGGAAGTTTCCGCGGATGCTAAACGCATTACTCAAGGAGCCTTCGATGCCTTGTGGATCGGCATCCATGCGGTTCATCCATTCTGCGCAGTGATTGAAATTGGCAAGGCAATCACAAAATTTGCCCGAGAACAAGGTTTTGGAGTTGTTGAGAATTATCAAGGGCATGGCATTGGGCGAAAGTTTCATCAGGAACCTGGCATTCCACACGTCCCATTCCGACGAAGTCGCAGTGACATTTTAGTTCCTGGAGTTTCATTCACAATCGAGCCAATGCTGAATCTGGGAGCAGCAGGAACCAAGCCTCCACTTGATGATGGCTGGACCGTCCTCACCGAAGATGGTTCGCTTTCGGCGCAGTTTGAGCATCATATTTTAATGACCGAAGAAGGACCAGAAATCTTGACGCTCACCAAAAATGGGCCGAAAGAAGGACACAGGTTTTAACGAATTCTCTAGTCGCTTCATACTGCTGTACGGAAACAACTGTGAACGAAACGGTATCGAAAAATCAGAACAACCCGATCGCGTCAGCAAGCCGTGGTCGAGTCATTGTTGTCATGCCAGCGTACAATGCTGAGGCAACTCTCCAACGGACCGTGACCGACATCTCTAAAGAGATTGTTGACGAAATTATTCTTGTCGACGATTGCAGTAGCGACCGAACAGTTGAAGTCGCCAAGGAACTTGGCTTGACGGTCATCGAACACGAAACCAATCTCGGCTACGGCGGCAACCAAAAAAGCTGCTATACCCGCGCACTTGAAAACGGCGCAGATTTCATCGTGATGATCCATCCTGATTATCAATACGATGCCCGCGTCATTGGTGCTGCTGTCGACATCTTGCGACTGGGGATCTGCGATGTCATTCTTGGCTCAAGAATTCGGACTCGACGCGAAGCACTCGAAGGTGGGATGCCAGCTTGGAAGTATGTCGCAAACCGCTGCCTGACCTTAACAGAGAATGTCGCCCTCGGCCAAAACCTCGGCGACTTCCACAGCGGTTTCCGCGCCTACCGCCGCGAAGTTCTCGAATCAATTCCCTGGAAAAACAACACCGACGACTTCGCCTTCGACAGCCAGTTTCTCGCGCAAACTGTCCACTTCGGATTCAACCTCGGAGACATCCCGGTCCCGGTCCGCTACTTCGCCGAAGCTTCAAGCATCAACTTCAGACGCTGTGTCAAATACGGTTGCACAACTCTTTGGGTACTCGCCCAGTTCTGGTTGCAGAAACTAAGGCTGGGGAAGTTCAAGATCTTTGAAGAACCTGAGGCTAGTGGGAACATTGTTTAACTCAAACTCAATTCCTCGACAGCATTAGCGGGACGCATTCGAACGAACATCATCAAACATTCGCGCACCGATCCTATTTGGAAGCGACGCCTGGTGGTGGAGGGAGTTCGTAGTATTTGGGGTCGGCGGGTACCGTTGTGTTCGAAGCTCGGTTGAACGGTTCATCGGTAGGTGGTGGTGAGAGAAATTCGACGTAACCTTTCTCTCCGTCAGGCAAAACCGGACGATCGTTTTCGATTGTCTGATCGACAATTGAGGCCTTCGCGTCAGGTGAGGATGCCGCCAAATTTTCTTGAGAATCCGAGGGACTCTTAGATTTGAAGTTTGTCGTCGCCAACTGGAAAAGCTGTTGAGCGGACATCTGCTGAAACCCTTTGGGAGGCAAATGAATCGTCATCAATTCCGCATCGATTCGAAGCGAAACAAACTCTTCTACCGAACCAGCTTTATATTCACCTGCAAACGACCCGGCATCCATTGAATCCTGGCGACGGATTGTTTCAATAGCGTCCTTGAGCTGATCGTTCACAAGTACGAGTGGTCGCAGACCGATGCTGCTTCGCACGTGAATGACGCGGTGCGGCTGAAAACTTCTCAGGATTCGCATCAGGTTTTGCGTTTCAACTTCACTCGCAGGATGTGGACCGGTGAGTCGATTGGGAGTCGCTGTGAACCAAGTTGATGGAAAATTGCGATTCAGGTCGACACCATTGTGGTTGGTGCGAATGTGTTCTGCCAAGCCATCTGGATTCGGTGTTTTAATGAAGACAAATGAATACGACGGTGATTGTGCATACGCCTTCGACTCTCCCGTGATGGCGTCCATCAGCTCGATACTCTCTGGTTCGTTTCCGTAGATACTGCCCAGAATGAGCACGCGGAAATTTCCAAGACCTGCTTGGGAAACCTCAATCGGTCGCCGGTTTGTACTGAGCTGCGGCAGGGTCCAAACTGCAGTCTCAGGACTCTCAGGTGAATCTTGGGGGACAACAGGAGTGGATGATGCCTGAGGAGTCACAGAGACAGGTGAAGCCTTCGTGACCGCAGGCTGTTTTGCCACTTGGTTTTGAAGTGGTTTCTGAGCAGGCGCAGGGCCACTGCTGGTCACCGGGAACGAGCGTGCATCTCCGAGTTGTATGCTGCTCGGGTTCGCGCCATTCTGGCCGGGGACATTCACCTTGGTTCCGCGAGGCAGAACAAGATCATTTTCAGGAACGCTTCGATGCTGGAATGCTTCGCGTGCCGGAGATGGATTTTTGACGGGCTGTTGCTGCGCAATTCCGGGAAGTTGAGACGTTGGAGCAAACAGGCTCGTACATCCCGAACTTACCAATGAAAGGCACAGCCACAAGCCGAGAGGGATTCGACTCATCATCTGTTTGCTCATCGGTATAATTCTGCCCACAGTCTGTGATCCGCAGACTCACTAATAATCTACGACATCAATCTTATGGGCGTGAAATGGATCGTCGTGAGTTTCAACACTCTCGTCGAGATTCGGCACTCCCACGCATTCCATTCAAAGAGTCCACTCATTGAATAAGGATGCGATGGAAACGACACACTCGTCAGTCAAACTCGACGCCGATTTGATAACGCAGTTCGTTAAACTGCTCCGTATGTTCGTCCGTGGAAGAATGGATATGTTCAGCTTCGGTGATGAAGCGAATTGTGTCGCTCTGATACAGGCCGTGGTTTTCTAAGACATCGATGAACGGCTGTAGATCGTGACCGTACATCATCAGCAGCTTGTGTTCGTCAAACTGAATCTCCATGGGGACACGCGGATTCAAAACGGCGATTCCGGTGCAGCCATCGTTCGTCAAAATATCCTCATAGTCGTATAACATGCTTTTGAGAATCGGCAGGTCCATGCTCTCTCGATAGAGATCATCATGGTGACCGAATTCATTGTCGTGGCTTGTTTCCAGAACAACATCGACTTCATCTCCAAGAGGATCAAGGAGATCCATAAAGAGGTCGAAGAGTCTTTCTCGCGTTTGAGCCACCATGATGACAGGAACTTCAATTCCGGATTCCCCGTCTCGATAGTTATCTTTTCTCCAACCTGCACTCGGAACAACCTTTAAATCGAACGCTGGACGCACGGCGTCAGTGAGCAAAAAACTTCCGTATCGTGCAACGCGAAGGTGCTCTTCGAGCTGCGTGGAAGTTGCATTGTGAGGTGCCAGTTTCGTCGCTACTTCATCTCGAATTTTGGCCGCGTTTTTAGGTTTTAAAAAACCCATCGTAAACTCCAGTGTTTTTGAGCTGCTGGTGAACCGAGCAACTTGTTTTCATCTCACCCGAAATTGGGAATGTTTGTCCGTCGACTCATTTAAGCGACGTCTATTTTCTTTGAACACTCAACTCTAGCACCGGAAAAAGGGCGTGCGTTCTCCATCCAATCTGGGAGGAACCTTTTGAAGAAGTCGCGGTCTGGAATCTCAGGAAAGTCCAGTCGAGTAAGAAAATGATCTCAGAAAAGAGAGTGCGATTTTGCGGATCGTGCGTGCGTTTGATGTTTCTCAACGACACCAGATCCCGAGAATCGTCACTACAATCGGTTTAATCTGTCGTTGACGAGTTTCCCGATCCATTGCGCGGGATACCGGAAGCCTGAAAAGAATTGAATAACAGGCAGGCACAAACGAAATTGCGACGGGATTCGCAGTGCTTTGCCGCACACTTTAATCGCACGGCTAAACTTCGTTATTGAGAAATCAACACTTCGTTGCCCTGCGGAGCGACTCTGATTTCGCGGCGTAGAGAGTCTTTACCTGGTAGTGCGACGAGTTCTATCGCCCAAATGAGTGAGATTAATTTTCCTGAGAAACTGTACGGTCCCCAAGGGAGTTCGAGAACAACGCTGCGTTGTTCCTTCGCTGCGGGATTTTCCAGATGAACCACTTTCACAACCTTGAGGTCCTGATCGCCCTTGCCAGTCGTATTCCATACGAGTCGGACTTCCACTGCCTCTGGAGGAGCATCGAAGTCCCATGAGACGCTGAAGCCAATTTCGGCACCAGGATCGAAACCTGTCTCGCCTTGATGAAATGTCAGTTCAAGATTGTTCATTCGTGCGGAACCACTTGAATAGGGAATTTGGTGCTGATATCCGGCCAAAGAGGGATGTCACCTTTGAGTTGCAGAGTCCACTGCACTTTGTTGTTTCCACCCTGAAAAGAGTGCATAGTCTCTGAGGGAATCGAGATGCTGGCTTGCCCTTCACGGATCTCCAGTGGGTCACTCGTTTCAAAGAGAACTTCCTCGTGGAATGATTCTGTGTCCGTATAAGTGTTGGTGCCGCGACGATATGTTGCCTCTTCGACTCCGGAGAGAACGAGTTGCAACTGGCGAATCGATCCGGTCCTTTGCTCGAACGACCATTGAATCTGCGCCGAGCCTCCCAGTGGTATTAACTGACGACTGAGAACGAGCGTTGGTCGAGGATTGAAGCTTGCCATGAGATTGTATATCGCGGCGAGGAAGACTCCGAATCCAATTAAAATGAACGGGACAATGAAGAGGTCTGAGATTCCGTCAAACTTGAACTGAAACCAATCTCCGAGGCGTTGGAAAACAAAGATTGACACGATGCCATTCCAGAACGCCGCAAACACAAAAAGAACAATCGCAGTGCCAAATCGGGAAGCATCTGGTTCGAGAGTGACAGGTCCTGGTTCTTCGAATAAGTCTTCTTCGTCGTAGTTAGAATCCGACATGCTCAACTGGTCAGAAACACGAGTGGCCGTTGCCGACAAACGCTCCGAATGCTCGGAACGCTGCTGACTGGTCATTGCTTCTTGCTGTATTTTGGCAACCTTACCCATCAAATTCAGCTTCGAGCGTCCGAAAAAGATGAACCAGTACCCAGCGAGTCCCACCAAAATAAACGGAATTGGAAACAGCCCCCACCACATCGATGACCCCGCCGAGCGATTGAGGACCGATTCTGAGGGATGAGCCTGATTCACAAAACAGACGTGCTGCGTTCCTTCCTTATAGCGAGCGACAATTCGTTCTTTCGAAGTCCTGTCACCTGTCGACATCGTAAAGAAATTGTATCGATTTCCTGTGTGCTGATTTCCGTTAAATTCAAAATCGTAGTGAATCTCCACAGAGTACGTTTCATGACCCTTCACTTCACTCTGCGTAATGGTGCAGGGAGTTTCGACCCAGGCAGCAGCATTCCTGACTTGCAAAGCCGGCTGAATCGCGATCATCCACAGAAAAAGGCAGCCCATACCAAAGAACATGCTGAAGAACATAAATCCGAACGCCATGGCGAAACAGCCAATCAGGCCGCTGAAACCTGACATGTCGTCGACTGACAATGCTTTTTGACGCTCAGACATTTCTCGCGATCCTGTCTCCAATGCCCTTGTTGTTGAGGAAGAATATCTTTGGTAGAAATTACTCCTTGCTCGACTCTTGCGTTTTCAACTCTAGTTCGGATTTGGTCGCAGGCTCTTCCTTCGCTTGCTGTTCAATCATCCCCCACATGTGTCCGCCAACCTTTCCGTGGTACCAACTCCCGGCGTAGCGGTCTTTGTAGAACATCACTCGAGCGGTGAATCCTTCGCCCATGAATGGAATTTTGAGATCAGTCACCTGCAAGATCGGCGTGTCACCTGCCCACAACACTTGAACAGGAACTGGAACAGCCACGTCATATTTTCCGTAAGTGATCCGAGCTTTCACAATCCAGTTGTCGCCACCGGTCTTGGTGACGGATTCAATCGTGTACCGTTCCGGTTGCGGGTCTCGATCATTACGTCCATCGATGCTGAATCGTCCGACCATTGTCGCTTTCGTGAGTAGTTCCACAAACTGTTGTTCGGCTTCCGAGAGTTCAACCTTCGGCTTCTCTTCCTGAGCGGATAGTGAACTCGAAAATCCGATGACAAGCAAGATCGCATTCAATGACAAACGAGTTTTCATCTTAATTCTCCATTCGTTCACGTACTGTCAATAAAAGACAATGTTTTCTAGATTTCGCCGGACACTTAAAGTGTTCAGCTGAACGCTTTTCTATCCGCGCGCGAGTTCTTTATCCCATTCATCGAGCAAGGGCCAATCGACAGCACACGTCCCGAAATCGGCCATGTGTTGATACTGCTCAAGTCGGTCAATCGTCGCTTGAAGCATTTCGTTGTCTTTCTCAAATGAAGGACCATGACTCGGCAACAGCCATTCCACATCGCTTGCCTGAATTCGTTTCAACGAACTGAGAAACGCAGGGATATCTGAACCATGATGCGCATCGATATTCCCAACACAGCCATCTCGGTAGATGTTATCACCGGAGAGCAACAAATTTCCCATTCGAAATGCGAGTTGAGCCGGAGCGTGTCCCGGAGTGTGCCAGACATCGAGCTTCAAGTTGCCGATTTCAAGGACATTACCTTCGTCGATGGTTTCATCAAACTCTACGGTCGGAAGATCGATGGAAATTCCTTGCGCAGCGATCTCTGCATAAGTCATAATCCGCTCACCTTCGGCAAGCAGAGTCGCGGCACCGGGATGCCCAACGACTTTCGCTTTCGGCATGAGGTCTTTGGCGAGCTTAAGACCCTGAACGTGATCAACATCCGCGTGCGTAGCGACGAGGTATTTACAATTCGCGAGAGGGAAATCCAACTGGCGGATCATCTCGACAATGTCACGTAACGAATCTTCGTAACCGATATCGATCAGTCCCCATTCGTCTTGGTCAAATACCAGATAGACGCAACAGCCGAGCTGGCGTCTGGCCTGATAATTCATCTCGATCACATTAGGAAACAATTCACGCCGCGTTAACATGCTGCCTTAATTCCCGATTTCATACACTCATAAAAATGAAGAAAACCACTCCGTCGGTCTTCAACTTACCGTTTAATACCGGGCGAGGTCTTCGACTTTCTCGGACGGATTCAGATCGGCGACCAGTTCCTGGGCTTGGGTAATCAGCATCTTCAAATCACTCCCGACAGCGAGGAACTGCCAACCTTCCTCGACGCGCTGATTCACATCATCGACTGTTTGCACATGCAGACCAACTGGCGTTCCAGCTTTTTTGCCAGCAGTGACAATGCGAGCGAGCATCGCTTCGAATTCCTCAACCGTGGGGTCGTTTCCATCTGGTGTTCGCATTTGTGCGCGAAGGTCATTCGGGCCGACGAAGATCGCATCGACACCATCGAGGGCGTAAATTTCGTCGGCGTTATCCACGCCTTCGGGAGATTCCGTTTGCAGGATCACCAGAATCTCATCGTTCGCATATTTGTAATAGTCACCAGCGCTGGCATCGAAGTTCAACGCGTGTGTCGTTCCGCCGACAGAACGATTGCCAGCAGGTGGATATTTCGCAGCGGCGATGATCGCTTTGGCTTGTTCGACAGTATTCACCATCGGTGTGATGATGCCATGCGCTCCGGCATCGAGGACTCGCTTGATATGATCGTGCCGCCCTTCCGGCACTCTCGCCAAGGGAACGCAACCGGCATCGGCGATCACTGCAAACAAGGTCGCAGCCTGATTCCAGTCAATTGGCGAATGCTCCAAATCTACCGTGAGCCACGGAAACCCGACTCGCGCCAATAACCGTGTCGCTGTAATATCACCCAGGCTCAACCAGGTTCCAACTTGCGGCTGCCCTGCTCTCAAAGCCGCCTTCACAGGATTCTTCTTCATTTCATTTGCTTTCTATGCGTCTAAATGATTCAAAGTGATGTGCTTCGCACAAATGATACCTAGCCATCAGCAATTGCTGATTCGCACTCCCTTGCCCCTCAATCCCTAGTCCCTAGACCAAGCGGCCCAGGATATTGCTCCTACTTTGCTTACGGGATTCAGACCGCTTAGTGTTCTCACGTTGTTTTTGCCAATTCTGACAAGCGAAGGTCCGTTTGTCACTCATCTGGAGTCTGAAAGAACCGGCAAATCCTTCGTAAATGTCCTGTGAATTCGCAATTTTCGCAAACCCTACATTGACGAGAGACACAGAAGTGCCGTAGCCTTCTCTGATCGAACACGACTGAAAGCCACAGAACCAATGCCATCCAACTTTGTAATCCTCATGAATTCTCCCATCGCGATTATTCGCGGTGAGATTATTATTGGTGCGCATACGCGGATCTGAGGCCCTTTGTACAACATCAAAAGCCCCTCAGGTCAAACGATCTGAGGGGCTTTTTTTTTACCTGGAATCGCCTTGAAACAAGTCCCCAAGATGATTCGGCCTTACATCGCGAGCCGTACGCGATAGCGTCGGGCGTTTGGCGAGAACCCATTGCCCCGCAAGAAGCCTGTGGCTAGCGCCATCGGCTCATAACGGGCAACTATTTCAGAACCATTCCTCACACAAACTTACGACAACTTCAAACAACTTCGGATTGACCATGTACGTTCAACTTTACGACACAACACTTCGCGATGGCAGTCAGGGGGAAGGGATCAACTTCTCGCTTCAGGATAAGCTGTTGATCACTCAAAAGCTGGACCAGATGGGGTTCGACTATGTTGAAGGAGGCTATCCTCTTTCGAATGAAAAGGACTACGAATACTTCCAGCAAGTTCAGGAACTGAAGCTCAATCACGCCAAAGTGTGTGCTTTCGGAATGACGCGCCGTCGTGGTGTGAGCGCCGCTGAAGACACCGGCATGCAGGCACTCATTGCTTCGAAAGCACCGGTTTGCACGGTCGTTGGCAAGACCTGGGACCTGCACGTGACTGAAGTCTTGCGAGTTGATCTTGAAGAAAACCTCGCCATGATTCGCGACTCATTGTCATTTCTGAAATCGGAAGGTCGCGAAGTTCTCTACGATGCCGAGCATTTCTTCGATGGCTACGCCGCGAATCCTGAATACACCTTGAAAACGATCCTCGCCGCACAAGAAGCAGGCGCCGAGATGATCGTTTGCTGTGACACGAACGGCGGCAGCTTGCCGGAACGAATCGTCGAAACTCTTCAAGCAATCCAAAAAGAACTGTCGATCCCGGTCGGAATTCATTGTCACAATGATTCCGATGTCGCCGCTGCAAATTCACTCGCGGCAGTCGATGCAGGTGCCAAGCAAGTTCAAGGGACGATCAACGGCATCGGTGAGCGTTGCGGGAACGCCGATCTCGTCAGCGTTGCGGCGAATCTCCTGCTAAAAAAAGAAGGTTACGAAGTCCTCACTCACGGGGAAGGTCTCTCGCACCTGACGGAACTTTCTCGGTACGTCTACGAACTGGCGAACATGAACTTCCGCGCCGGTCAGGCATTCGTCGGTCGCAGTGCATTCGCCCACAAAGGCGGCATGCACGTCCACGCGGTCAACCGCATCGCGCATAGCTACGAACACATCGATCCTGAGACGGTCGGGAATGAACGGCGAATCCTCGTTAGTGAACTCTCTGGACGTTCGAACATCGTCGCCCTGACGACAAAGTTCAAGCTTGATTCCGACAAAGAATTAATGGGCGCAATCCTGGAGAAGGTTCAGGAACTCGAAAGCATCGGCTATCAGTTCGAAGCTGCCGAAGCATCGTTTGATTTACTCGTCAAGAAAGTCGCCAAGACCTACGAACCGAAGTTTCAACGAATTCACTACCGAGTCAATGTCGAAACCGCTGGTCAGAGTGAACCGCTTACGGAAGCGACCGTGAAAGTGAAAATCGATGGCAACGGTGAAATCCGTCACGAAGTCGGCGAAGGAGACGGTCCAGTCAACGCCCTCGACACCGCCCTTCGCAAAGCATTGATCCCGTTCTACCCGAACCTCGAAAGTATGAGCTTGGTCGATTACAAAGTCCGCGTGATCAATTCCTCAGAAGGAACCGCCGCGTCTGTTCGCGTTGTCATCGAAAGCAAAGACGACCACAACGTCTGGAGCACCGTCGGCGTCAGCGAAAACATCATCGAAGCCAGCTACCTCGCCCTCATCGACGCGATTGAATACAAGTTATTCAAGGATGATGGTGAGATGACGAATTGATAACAAAGCTAAGGCTTCACTCACCCTACTTCACTCTATTGAAAACAGCGGTCAATGCGAGGAAAGTCAATCTGCAACCGTCGTCAGGCACAGCCTGACCACCTCGCTGGCCTGAAAAGTGCCATCAGAGGGCACGAAGAGGTGCACCCAGCAGCATTGACAGGGACTTTGCAGCCGCTTGGGTTGAGGTATGGTCGCCATGGTCCCATACCTGGAGGCGTGGCTCTTCGGTGTCGTTCATAATGAGATTAAGTTGCCAATTTGGACCGGAGCGGCTGCGACCGTTATCTCTCTGAGTCGATTCAGACCACCCTTGACCATTGATGACCTGCACGGCCTTCACATCTGAAAGAGGTCGAGTTCGGCGAGTCCAGATATTTCCGTAACGGAATTCACCGCGAGACCGATCAAAGACGAATCGCCGCGGGACTGTTTCAAAAAGAAATCCAATAATAAAAAACGGCGTAATCAGCAGCAGCACGATCCAATAACCCTCGCTGATTCCTGGGGCATAGACCAGCAAAATGGCGACCATGACATAGACGATGAACGCCATGAACATGAAGAGCCAACCACCGATCCTGTCCCGTAATGTGGGAACAATCCGAATGAAGTCTGGCGAATGCTGAACCAGATGTTTCGTCGCGCTGCTCCCTGTCGTTGAAGAGAAAGGAACATTAAGGTCATCAATCGAATCTGTGCGTCGATCTTTGATGTTCTGCTCGATGCGTCCGCGGCGCGTAACAAAGACTGCAACGCCGACAAATCCTGCGAAAATCACATACAGCGGCAGCAGAGTTGTCCACGAGTAAGGAGTACTCATGACAATTCCCCCACGGCGAGATGGAAAGATCCCGCCGAACGCAACAAGCAACCAGAATCCACTGGAAGCAACCAGACCAGATACCCAGGAATAGAAGTTCAGATGCCTGAGAGCAGGCTCGTTGCTTTCGGAACAAGACTTCTTCATGTAACACCACGTGCTCACGATTGCAAAGACATAGACTGCCCCGATGGGTGCCCAATAAAAACCACCGAGCGCGCTGTCGATGGATCGACGACCTATGAACGGAAGAATGTATCCGGTCACAGGATAGACAAGACCAGAGATCCCTCCGATGCAGACGCCAGCGAAGAATGCCTTGACTGAATTGAATTTACTCGCAGTGATGACATCAAGAAACTCACGTGCGGCATCTCGCTCGCTCAGTAACAGCTTGTGCAAACCCCAAAAGATCAACAGTGAGCTACCGACTCCCCATGCCGTCCCTGCAATGGCTGCGCCGCTTCGTGCTTGAAATCTTTCATCGAGAACAACCGGACCGAGATATCCGATTGCGAAAGTAATGAGAAAACCGAGGTAAAGATATTTGAGTGTGGCAAAAAGTTGACGTTTCAACTCTGGCGAAGCAGGCACATAAGGTGCCTCCTGAGTTTTCCGCTTCTTCGGCAGACGTCGTTTTCGCTTCTGCTTCTTCTTGCGCCTGCTCACTAACTCACTCCTGCTTGCGCGTCCCGATGTTCCCACCGTACCAAGTGAAATCGAAGCGGTCGAGAATTAGTCGCAGGCCACTTCGTCGGTGGGAAGCTGCAGGTCAACCATTCACACTGCGAGGAACCCCGATACTTTGCTGATGTTCATTGTACAATCAAGATTACACGACTGTGAGGTAACCAGAGAGGACACAGCAAAGAAAGCCGGACAGCAGCCTCCTACGGCTACGCCGCCCCGAAAGAAAATCTTTCGGGGCCACCCAAGTGGCCTGTGAGAGGATCAATGTTTCTGTAGAAAGAACTGCCCTTGATGTTTTTGGGCAGAATGCCGAAAATCTCCTGAACAAGCTACTGTGAGGGAGAGAGCCTTGTATTCCATGTCCAATAATGACATCTCCGAGATGTTGTGGCTCATCGTCGCAATTCCGTTCTCGGTCGTTGCCATTTTTTTTCTGATCTTCACGGCACTCTACGTTTACCTCGATGTTGAAATACGAACAAAGAGCCGCTTTGTTGCGGCGGTGGTTGCCATCGCAGTGACGCTGTGTTACTGGCCTCTGAGCTTTCTGAATTACATTGTTTGTACCGCGGTTCTCGACCGTGAAAATTGCAAGACAAAAACAATTCAATCGTAGTTGAAGCTGTCGTGTGACCAGATTTCTCAAGAGCACATCGCAACCACTTACTCCTCATTCGCGACTTCCGGGCCGACGGCAGCGAAGCGCATGGAGAAGTAGTGGGTTTCGTGGATGGTGCGGTCGCCTGTGTCTCGAATGCGTTTCCAGATTTCGGTCATCATCGATTCGATCCGTGGTTGCTGATCAGGGTCGCGGGCGAGATTTTTTGTTTCGTAGGGATCGTCTTTGAGGTTGTACAACTCGTCGAAGTCGAAGCCATTGAAGATGAACTTCCAGTCGCCTTGCCAGAGGATTCTTTGCATCAGCGGAAAGCGAGTGCCGTGGTATTCGGCGTAGCCAGTCTCGAACTCTGGCGGGACGTTACTCGGCTGACAAAGCAGTGACTGGAATGATTTTGAATCTGCGACCTCTATCGGCTTGGCCTGCCCCAAATTGCAAAGTGTGACGCCGATGTCGCCAATGCCGACCTGCGCAGTGCATACTTCCCCCTGCGCAATCTCTGGACCGGTAATGATCAACGGAATGTTGTAAATCTCTTCAAACGCTCCAAAGTTGTGGGCGTCGTAACCGTGACCGCCGATGTAGCGACCGTGATCGGCGAGGAAAATGACGATGGTGTTTTCAAGCTGTCCGGCCTGTTCAATAGGTGCGAGGAGGCGCGTGAGTAATGAGTCGATTTCGGTAATGCGTCCGAAGTAGCACTTGCGGGCATTCTTCCAATGTTCTTCGGAAAGGTGTTGACCGATCAGTCGCTCTCGCTGATACATATTCGGTCGATCAGAAAGGTCGTCTGCGAAATTCTCCGGAAGTGGGATTTCGACATCCTCGTACCGATCCCAAGTTTCCCTGCCGACGATCAGCGCTTCATTCGGTTCAGAGAAACTGACGCAACAACACCAAGGTGACGTTCCCTCCAGACTGCTGGAGAGAAACTTCTCAGCATCCAGCACTGACAGACCGGGATAACGTTCGAGGAGCGGCGTATCGGTCACTCCCCAATGCAGAACTGTCTTGTAACCGCGCGGACCTTCGACTTCACCTTTGAGTGCGTCGTCAACGACGACACTCGATGGCCCACGATCTCCCATTCCGAGACCTTTGACATGCTCCGCCCCTTTCACGACGCTCTCCTGCCAGCCGAAAACTTCGACGTCGTTGGTGCGCTCGATGTGCCATTTCCCGAAGTAACCGGTTCGGTAACCCGCTTCAGAAAGTTGCTGTGCGAAGTGAGGATGTTCGGTGCGGAGAACAGATTGATCGTCGTCGCGACCATGCTCGACCTCAAGCACACCATGGTTATGCGGCAGCAGTCCAGTCATCAAACTCGCACGCGCCGGTGAACAGGTTGGGCACGTCGTATGAGCATTGTGAAAACGAACACCCCGGTCCGCGAGCGCTTCCAAATTCGGAGTGACACAAGGATGGTTTGGGTCGACGACACCGGCCTGCATTCCATCGGCGACGATGAGAAGGATATTCGGTTGCTTCACAGGTTTTTTCCATTAATGAAATTCTGGAGGGCAACGCACACTGGAAGTGTGTGGCAAAACGTTTCGTCCTCTATGACGCGATGAGTAGCCAGACACCGCCGATGATGGCGAAGACGAGGAACCAGCCGACGAGGAATCCAGACATCGCCCGCCAGGTGGGAATTGGAATTTCGAGCGTGGTCTCAGGGAAGAAGACACGGCGCGGGGCCGGGATTGTTCCTTGTGGAAGTCGGCAAGGTGTTTCGATCACTTCATCTTCCTGAACTGGAGTTCGCATCAATTCATAGAACCGTTCGAGTTGTTCCGGATCGTTCTTACGCGTCCACAGGCTGACCAAAATCCCGCTGGCGAAGCCAGCCGTGAGGTATGCCAGCATTTGCCACGGAACGGAAATCATTAAGGCGTCGTTTTTCTCAACGACAATGCCCAGCGAGTTCACAATTGGTAAGCCAACGATGGCAGTTGCGGTTGATGAAAGGCCTGTGAGCCACCACACGAAGGCGGTACAAAGTGTTGCGACCCAGGCACCAGCAGTCGTTGCGCCGCGCCAAAAAATCCCTAGCCAAAACGCCGGAGCCATCACGGCGTTGAGTTTCCAGAGAATCTCCAGACCTTCGATGACACCACTCAGCCAATAGGCATAGCCAATCGCCACGACGACAACGATGAGACCTGATGCTCGGGCGATCCAAAGGTAGTGACGCTCGCTGCGGTCCGGGAAGATTGGACGATAGAAATTCTCGGTGACCAGCCCCGACGCGGCGATCATGAATGAATCGCACGAACCCATTACCGTCGCAAGCAATCCGGCGAGAAACAGACCGAGCAACCCTGGAAGTAACTGCGGCAGAAACTCGGACGCCATCAATCCGTAGACCTGATCCGGATTCTCGATGCCACCTTTGTAGTGTGCAAAGGCAGCCAGCCCAGTCAAACACCAGGCGACAGTACAGATGCGTTTGAGAAACGTGCCACCCATGAAGCCGATGGCGCCATCGATTTCGGTTCGCCCTGCCCCGCAGGTTCCCATGTTGTGAGGTTGTACGGCGACACTCAACAACGCATTGAATGCGATCATTCCAATATAGAAAACCCCGATGTCTCCAGGCGTGACCAGCGAAAGCATGTCTTTATCTGGGGCGAGAACCTCGAACGATGCCTTCATTCCGGAGAGTCCACCGACGGCATTCAGTACAACGGGTAGCAAAAGAAACGAGAAGAGGATCGTCAGGATTCCTTGAATGAAGTCGGTGATAATCGCAGCCCGTAGTCCGCCGGCAAGTCCATAGGTAACAAACAGGACGGACATCACGACAATCAAAGTTTCCGAAGAAATCGCCCCTCCGGTGGATGCCTCGATCACTTCGCCGGACCCTTTGAGCATGTTTCCAATCGTGACAACAAATTTTGCTAGCCCAAACACGCAGAACAAGATCGCCACCGATTGAGAGTAGCGGGCGGCAAAGACATCCGCTGTGGTGAGTGCGCGAAACCGCCGCATCATCGGGGCGATTAACCAGAAGAACGGCGTGGCGAATAGCCACATCCATTGATACCAGATTCCGGACAGCCCGCTGGTGTAAGACTTTGAAGAAACACTGACGGCCTGATCAGAATGCGTGCTCGTACCGAAGCCGTGCATGAGCATCATGATCTTGCCGAACTTGCGAGGCATGACGAAGTCCGCCATCCCTTTCACTTGCCGACTCGTCCAAATGCCAAGCAGCGTCACGCCAATTAAATAGGCGCCCAGTACAATCCAATCAGCCGTTGAAAGTCCTGCCATGCCGTCTTGCGACTTTTGTTTGGGGCCACAACATCACTGGATACACAGACAGGAATGTCTGTGCTACTGGACTTGTAACGCCTTGATTTCTGCTCCCTTAACGAGAACACCGTTGTCGTTGAAACATCGCACGTGAAGGTGTGAAGGGCCGACGTTGATGGCGGAATTCACATGTACAACTACGCCGTACTCTTCTTCGAGGTCGGTCAGTTCCCGTCGTTTATTGTTGATCAGGTAATCCGCAACCTGTTGATGCAGTTCGACTTTCAGTTCAGTGACATCTGCGTGAGCCGACGCTGTCATCAAGGCTCGCATGACTTCAATCGCGGTACTTTCTGCGGTCTTCACCTGACCGGTTCCGGAGCAACAAGGGCAGTCTTCATAGATGCTTCGGCGTAGTGATGGACGAATTCTTTGCCGGGTCATTTCAATCAGACCGAACGGGCTGATGCGAAGGACCTTGGTGCGAGCGCGATCACGCTCAACGCATTGTTCAAGCTTGCGTTCCACACCTCGACGATGACGTTCTTCACGCATGTCGATGAAGTCGTTGACGATGACTCCACCTAAGTCCCTCAAGCGGATCTGCCGAGCGATTTCTTCCGCTGCCCGCAAATTCACTTGATAGGCGCTTTTCTCTGCGTCTTTGTCTGCCCGGTAGCTACCGCTGTTCACGTCAATCGCGACTAAAGCTTCTGTCTGATCAATGACGAGCGATGCCCCTCCCGGTAACGGAACATGTCTACTTTGAATCCGGTCAATTTCGTCTTCAATTTTGTAGGTATGAAAGAGCGGTTCCTTGCCTTCGTAGAACTTCACAGAATCGACATGCTTGGGCATGACGACTTTCATGAACTCGTGGGCACGCTTGAACGCTTCTTCTTCATCGATCCAGATGGCGTCGATATCACTGTTGTAAATATCGCGAATCGTACGAATGACGATATCGTTTTCTTCGTAGATGTCGGTCGGAGCTGGCGATTTCTCGACGCGGCGAACGATTGTCTTCCACAGACGTAGAAGATAATTCATATCCCGCTGCAAATCTTTTTCTGTCCGGTCCACTCCGGCTGTGCGAATGATGAATCCCAATCCCGCTGGCGGCTCAAGCCCTCGCAGAATTTTCCGCAGATTGCGGCGAACGTCTTCATCTGGAATTTTACGACTGACTCCAAGACGATTGAGTCCCGGCATCAAGACGAGATAGCGACCGGGGATGCTGATGTATGTCGAAAGCGTCGGACCTTTGTTCCCGATTCCTTCTTTGATGACTTGAATGAGAACTTCACTACCGCGCTGAAAAATATCTTGAATGGGGGGTTTGTTGCGTGAAGTCCGCTCGTTGAATTTGGATTTGTGGTTCTGTTCAGCGTCGTTGCGATCACGTTCGCTCATTAAGTGTTTGTAGTATTGGAATTCCACATCGCTGACGTGAAGAAATCCATTTCGCCCAACACCAAAGTCAACAAAGACAGCCTGAATACTCGGCTCGATATTGACGATTCGCCCTTTGTAGATATTCCCTGCGTAGTTTTGAATGCTTGAACGTTCGACGTAAAGCTCTTCAAGAACTCCATCTTCGACGATTGCAATTCGGCTCTCCTCGGGCTGGAGAACGTTGATCAACATTTCCTTTTTCATTGAACCCTCTTCGTTTGCGAGTACGAACAGGGTGAACTCCAGCGACATCATGGAGAACAGGAACATGTGTCAGTAGAAGATCAATTGTGTTGTAGTCAGCGACACGCGATAGGAATGTCCTTCGATTCGCGTCCGCAAAATGTTCTGATGTGTGTGATCTTCGAGTAAAAACTGACTTGCCTGGTGACCGATTTTCTGTGCCTCGGTCACCAAAGACATGAACACCGACTGATCGTCGATGTGCTCCTGAACTTGATGCAAGCTCAATGACTCCTTAGTCGTCGCAGAAACGTGATTGTTCGTCTTAATACTGTATTCGTTGTGCGTTACGACATTCCCCGATTCTGGTATTTTGACCAGTTATCATTCGTCGGCGCCGTTCCAGACACTTCGTTTGACGAATTCGAGAAGGAGTGGGAGTACACTCTGTGCGTCCCTCTTGGTTTGTTGTGCTATGGCAAATTAAAACTTAAAACTGGCAACAGTAATGAGAGGTGACTTAGTGATTCGCCACAACCCCTGCTACATGAATCTCTTACAGTCAATCCTGAAGTATTTTTGTTTCGCGATTTCGTCCGCTTCCCGAATCTGATTCTCACACCTATTTGAGGCATCTCTCAGGAAATATGGGACTCATATCTGCAAGAGACTACCGAAAACCGGCCAGGGAAGCAAAGCCTCCACGAATGTGCACACTTGATCACCTACGATTTCCACTCGTCGCCACATGGATGCACCTCTTTTTTCGGATGAGGTAAACCTTGCGGGGAGCACACCCTCAGATTGCTTAACTTGCTGGATTCCATTCGTCGTGAAAAGAACTGTGTCCGATATTAACCCAGAGTGCGGTCCTGTCTCATTTCGGTCTCTGTCCTTTCGCATCGTCAACCGACACACCGGTCATTATGTCTCAATTCTACCGTCAGTTCGGTCGCCATTTAGCGATTGTTGTATTGCTGGCGTTGCCAATTCTGAGCAAAGAGGCCGATTCGCTTCCGACGAATAATGATATTGAAACGTGGTTGCCGGTTCAGTCTGAGGTTCGAGAGGAATACGAAGAGTTTAAAGAACTCTTCGGAGGTGAAGAGGCCATTTTGATTGGGATCCCCAATCACATTGCCGAACCACAACTCGTCGAAGCCATTGCTTCTCGCATCGAAGCTCTTGAGGGAGTTCGCTCCTGCTGGACTCCAAAACGCTTTATCGCCGTCATGGGTGAACTAGGTGTTAGCGAAGAGACCGCAACGAGGAGACTCACGGGGCTGGTCATCTCCAGAGATCAGCAAACGATCGGACTCGTTGCTCAACTTTCGGAAGAAGGGTTGGGAAGTCGTGAGCAGACTGTTCACGAAGTCCGGGAGGTCTTGAAGTACAGCCAACTCTCTGACGAAGACATATTGCTTTCAGGGGCTCCCGTGATCGTGGCAGAACTGAATCAACTCGGCAGCCGGGAAAACTCCCAACTTCTTTTCTACGCGACACTGCTCATCTGTTTTGGATTGCTCATCAATTCAACGCGACATTGGCGACTTGCGTCGTCAATCCTGCTGATCACAATTTTCTCCATTCAATGTTCTCTGTGTGCGGTGAAATGGTTGAGTGGAGAAATGAATTTCATTCTCTCTGCTCTTCCTGTCATGGTGATGGTGTTCACCATGGCAAACGCAATCCACTTTCTGCACTACTATCAGAGTTGTGCAAAGCAGAAAGATCGTCTCGGAGCGGCACTGAGCAAGGCTTGGCGACCCTGTTTTTTAGCGACGTTTACTACTGCAATTGGTTTGCTGTCACTGATGGTGAGCGACATCGTTCCCGTTCAACAATTCGGAGCGGCCTCTGCATTGGGAGCCGTAATTTCATGTTTGTGCGGACTGGGCCTGACTCCCATCGCACTGACTCTGTGGCCGGACTCTGTTGATCAACTCGGTGGACATCGCGGGGAGTGGGCAACAAGACTTTCCTTTAGTGTCCTTCAGCACAAACGGATCATCGTCGGAGCCACGAGTTTCCTTTTGGTCGTTTGCTTAGTCGGATTGTTCTCTCTCACTTCGAAGGTCGATCCGCTTGATTTCCTGCCACGAGGAAGTGACGTTGTTGCTGACTACCTGGAGATCGAAAAATCGTTAACGAACGTTGACTCTTTCGAAGCGGTAGTCGACTTCGGGACGACTGATCAACCATTCACTGAGAAGCTCAGCAGCGTCAAGAAAATTGAGTCGAACTTGGCGAATCACCCCAATGTTCAACACACGATGTCATTAGCGAGTTTCTTCCCAGAGCGACTTCCGGAAAGCGGGTTGGAAATAATTCAGCTGCTCTCCTCGGCAAGATCGAGCAAGCAGGGCAGCGACTATGTCTCTGCCGGAGAAAGATACTGGCGAATTTCGGCGCGGATTCATGGAGAATCCACTAATGATCGGCAGCGGATCTTTTTGGAACTCAAGGAGTCTCTTCACGGTCAACCAGTGACATTGACGGGAGTCGCTCCGCTAGTCAAACAAGCGCAGGACGACATCTTCTCCGGCTTCTGGGAAAGTTTTGGAACCGCTCTACTAATCATTGTTTGCGTGATGGTGATTGCGTTGCGGTCGTTCAAAACAGCCTTGATTGCCATGATTCCGAACTTAACTCCTTTGTGCCTGGCGTTTGGCATTCTGGGCTGGATGCAGTTTCCAGTGGATATCGGCATGATGATGACTGCCAGTATTGCTCTGGGAATTGCCGTAGATGGAACGTTTCACTTTCTTGTTGCCTACCGTGATCGAAGAAAAACAGATTCTCGGTCTGATAAAAATGCATTGGTGTCATTACTCACCACCGGCAAGCCAATTTTCGAAGCTGCCGTGATTGCCAGCATCGGAATGCTGGCTCTGAGCCAAAGCCAATTTGTTCCTACAGTTCGATTTGGGCTCTTAATGTCAATCCTGTTGGTAACTGCTGTCTTTGCCGATCTTGTTTTACTGCCAGCACTTCTGGCATTAGGGGCAAGTCCGAGAACGGCTCGGAGCACGTCAATTTCATGCGAGAGAATGGTTCCCGAAGAGGAACCTCGTATTGCTGCCTAGGTAGAATGAGCAATATTTTCTTCTTGCCCAAACCTTGAGACCTTTCTGGTCTCCAGCCCCACTCTTGGTCCAGCTCGCAATAAACCAAAGGTCGACGGCTTTCTTTACTTCGATATGATGGGTATTATGCCCTCGTCCCGCCTCTTAGAAAGAGGCCAGCTCAAGACGAGCAAATCTCAAAGCTTGCGTTTGTATCTCCTCCTCACCATAGGTACGTTTGAAATCTCTCCTAAATCTCCACGGTTACACCCCACACTCTGAAAAAGAGCGTTCTCAGCCGGGACTCCCAAAGGTGTCTAGAATTCAATACGACCTGCTCTTCTCCACTACTACAGGAATGTCAAAATTATGAGCCATCTCTTGTTGACCGGTGCCTCTGGGCTACTTGGTCGGTATCTGATGAAGGATTTAATCACCAAAGGAGTTAACTTGGCGGTCCTTGTTCGCCCCAACAGAAAGAGTGACGCAGAGACTCGAATCGAAGCTGCAATACGTGTCTGGGACGACCTCCTGGGTTACGAACTCCCGCGCCCGGTCGTACTGTCAGGAGACATCAATCGACCCGACCTTGGGCTCTCCAGCCAAGAGATTAAATGGGCAGCCGAGAACTGCGATTCGATCATCCACAACGCTGCGAGCCTTTCGTTTGTGAGCACCGGTCGTGACAGTGAACCTTGGCGTTCAAATGTTGATGGAACGAAACAGGTTTTGGAATTCTGTCAACAGGCTAACATCCGCCAGTTTAATCATGTCTCTACCGCCTATGTCTCTGGTCAACGATCAGGACGAGTTTACGAAAACGAACTCAACGTCGGTCAGGAATTCTCTAACCCTTACGAAGAAAGTAAGGTCGTGGCCGAAGAGATGGTGCGGTCCGCCAAGTTCATTGATTCACTGACCGTCTTCCGGCCAGCGATTATCATTGGAGATTCTGAAACAGGTCTCACCTTTTCGTATCACAACTTCTATGCCATCTTGCAACTTGCCTACACAACTGGCAGAAGCGTTGGAAACTACCACTTCACCGGCAAGATTAATGGAAGTCATGTCAATCTCAATGCAACAGGCGATGAACGTAAAAACTTTGTGCCTGTCGACTGGGTTTCAGAAGTGATGTCGACGATTGTCACAGACCCGACCCTACACGGTCAGACTTACCACTTGAGTCCACGAGTGCCGATCACAACCCGGCTCATTCGTGACATCATGGAAGAAATGGTTGGCACATACGGATTAGGACTTGAACCTGAAGGCGAGCGAAAATTCGAGCGAACGGAGCTGGAAGAGCTGTTCTTTAAGCATATGGAAGTCTACAAATCGTACTGGAAAGACGATCCGGAATTCGATTCAACGAATACACAAACCGCCGTCCCACACCTTCCATGTCCTCATGTGAATCGCGAGATGCTCACACGACTCGCTGGCGTGGCTATAGCGAAAAACTTCAACTGGAAAGACCCGAAGGTTGAAAAAGCAGCGCTGGCACCAGCATTTGTGTAAGCGAACGAGAGCTTCATTGCTTGCGAGTGTGGTCACTTAAAAAACAAGTACCATTGTAAAATTAAAAAACGCGACGATTCAATCATTTGAATCGTCGCGTTTTTCGTTTCGAATCTTGCGATCCAAATTAATCTTTGAACGAAGCCAAAGGAACTTCGACCGTGTCGAGAGCCGTCGTCTTGTCAGCTTTCACATCAATGTCCCACTTCTTGTTGATGAAACCGATCTTCTCGTGCCAGACACGAAACTGGTTCTTCCCTTCTGGCAGGTTCTTGATAGTGAACTTGCCGTCTTTGTCGGTCACTGCTGCGTATGGATGGTCGACAACAACCCACCATGCTCGCATCCATGGATGGATATCGCATTTTACTTCCACGTAAGGAGCAACCGGCTCTGCGAGCGGCATTTTCACTTCCACACCTGTTCGATCATTAGGTTGGACAATGAAATTCACGGCGGAATTCGCAAACGGTGTCACATGGACATTGTGAGCGACAGCATCGCTTGATCTGCAAATGATCGTCTGGTCTGTACGGACAATTTGCATGTGTGGAATGAAGTTACAGCCTTTCTGATCGAACATCACAATCTTCTCTTTGCTCGATTTCAAATCAGGATGAATCACCTTGGCGCGACGCATGTAAACAACAATGTTTGCAATTCCCTTGTTCTCTGGATTAAAGGCCCTGCCATCATCCGGGACGCCGTTCGCAGCGCAAACTGCTGCATCTTTTGCATTCTGATCCCCCTTGGCAACAAGCGGAACAGCAGCGGGAACGTCTCCTTCCAGGATGAACTGTCCTGTGATCGATCCCCAACCGGCAGCCTGAACGGTACTGCCTGCTGTGATGCAAAGCGCCAACAAGGACAAGGCAACATAATTCAATTTCAACATTCTCAATAACCTCCAAAACAATACTTGACAGGTTGCCTGCAACAGCATCCGAGTCTTGCAGACAAATTTCAGGTGGGATATCCGGTCCCTGACCGCCTCATTTTAGACAATCATTCCACAATTGACGACTCTTTTTATGAATTCTCTCGCAGATGGGTGTCCGCGTATTGCTGCACACTTGAGGAGTGCGGCGTGAAAACCTTAATTCTCTGGAGAATTGATGTAAATCGGATGTGGACTTGGCAGCATGGCTCCCTGCTCGGTCTCGACCTGTTCTTCGAGCTCTCGAATCACGTCAGGACCAAGAACGTGTTCAATCTGATCGGCATCACGATCGACGTGGCTCGGAGCGAT
>DAOUPA010000557.1 GCA_030626405.1 Planctomicrobium sp. | reverse complement strand
TGCTGCGGAATGATGCTCTCGCCACGACGGTAACAGAGGACGACGTCAGCATCGTCAAACATCGAAACGAATGCGCCACGCTTGTCACGTGAATGAGTGAAGTACAGGCTGCGCCGGAATACGGAGTCTTCCTTGTCAGGGGCAATCGAAGGTCCGCCGACCGTTGCATCCAGAACGCCTGCCAGATGCAGCAGGCTGTCGCGAACAACCTGCGACTCCATCCGCTGAGGCTTTCGCTGCCAATAGTATTGGTTCCCTGGATCCGCTAGTTTCGTTGACTCTTCCGCATCCACGGTTGACGATCTCAATTGATAAGCTCGTGAAGTGACGATCAGTCGGTGCAGGTGCTTCATGCTCCAGTTGTTTTCCATGAACTCCACGGCCAACCAGTCGAGCAAGGCGTGCTGCATCGGCTTTTCCGCCCGCAGTCCAAAGTCTGAGACCGATTCGACCAATGGCTGACCGAAGTGCCTCAGCCAAATATGATTGACGGCGACTCGAGCAGTCAGCGGATTTTTCGAACTGGCGACCCATCGAGCCAGCGCTGTGCGGCGGCCGGTACTCACCTTGGGGAATGGCCCACGACGCGAATCATCCCCGGCCACTTTTTCACCGTAGCCATTCGCAGCCCGTACCGAAACTCGAAGAGCCGTGTACTTATCACCGGGTTGTTCGAGTGTCTTGTGGGCCTTTTCTAGATTCTCCTCCGCCGTTTTTAGTTCCTTTTCGACGTTTCCTTTGGTCTTGTCATCTGCCTTTGTGAGTTTTTGCTGGGCGCGAGCGTACGCTTCTTCCGCTTTGGCGATTTCGTATTTCTTTGCAGCGATCACAGCTTCGCTGACCAGCAGCGGTAAATTCTCCGGTGGCAACGAGTTGGATTTCGCCACATCGGCAGCGTGAGCCGTGCGCAATGTTGTGGGATGGAGTTCAGCAGCGACCAGTGTTTTTTCCGCGACAACCAGAGCGACCTCAGCCGCGTCGATGGTGAGCGATGGCTTGACGGCGATCAACGGTATGTTCTTCGGAAGCTCGCGAATTTCCAGTGAGTCGAACTCAGTGGCGGCATCAAACGCGATCAGATCAAAGCGGCCCGGCTCTCGCTCCACCGGATATTCGTATGCCAGCTCGTGTTCTCCATTGACGGCAACATTCACCAATTGGCCGCGAACAGCGATGGTGAGTTCATAAGGCTCGTTAAGATTGACGGGCCGTTGCAGTTTGCCTCCTGGTGGGTATACCTCTCCCGCACCAGTGTTATACAGAACTTGTAGCTTCGAACCGGGCGAGACGGCGCTGATGGTGACATGCTTCTCGCGACCATCGATCACGTCGAAGCTCAGACCGACAGAACGCCATCGTCCCCCGGTGACGGTGAATTTCAACTTCGCTTCAAAGTCGACCGGATGTTCCGCTAAAGTTCGCAAGTAGTTCCGCGTTGCGCCGATTTTCGACTGCACGAGTTTGCCGCCGTCGTATTTCCACTCGCCGGGACCGGTTTCCCAGATGTCGGCGTTTGCCTGACTGAAGTCGTCTTGGAGAAACAGCTTGCCTGATGAAATCTCCAACTTGTCGTCACTCGCGGCGATGGCTTCCTCAGCTTGTTTGGCAGCGGTGAGTTGTTGATTCGCCTTTTCAACTTCAGTGCGAGCAGTTTTGATCTTGTTTTCCGTTTCTCGCAAATGATCTTCGAGCACGAATGATTGCAAATCCGGGTTGAAAACTTCAGTCGCCAATTCAACCGGAGTGATGTTCAACTCTTCAAATGCCAGCACGTCTGGAACGCCTGGTTGGATGACGCGGCTCTTGTCGGGGTCTTTGTCGTTTCCGCGTATAAACAAATAAGTAGGTTTGTCGGGGTAAAGATCAAAGATACGCGCCAGACCGTTCTTTTCGATGTTGATTTCACCAGGCACCGGGTCCAGTCGCGGCTGGTGTGGCTCGAAGAACGCCCGCATGCGGTAGTAATCAACCTGATTGATTGGATCGTATTTGTGGTCGTGGCACTTTGCACAATTCATCGTCAGCCCGAGGAATGCCTTCGACGTATGTTCGATTGTGTCCTCAAGTTGCTTGTCGCGGTTGAAGACAAACCAATTCCGAACCAGAAACCCCGTTGCCCGCACTGTCGCCGGATCATTCGGTTCGATTTCGTCGCCTGCCAGCATCTCGACAATCATGCGATCGTACGGTTTGTCTTCGTTCAGGGATTGAATGATCCAATCCCGCCACCGCCAGATGTGGCGATGACTGGTGCGAACTTCTGCGCCCAAGCCATACCAGTCTGAGTACCTCCAGACATCCATCCAGTGCCGTCCCCACCGCTCGCCGTGTTGCGAGCTGTCGAGCAAGTCGCGGACAACCTTTTCGTAGGCATCCGTTGAAACATCTTCGCGGAATGCTTGCAGCTGCTCAGGAGTTGGTGGCAGGCCGATTAGATCGAGATAGACGCGGCGCAAGAGGATGTGTTTCTCGGCGAGTTTGACGGGAATCAAACCGAATTCCTTGTGCTTCACAGAGAGAAACGCATCGATAGGGTTGTGCGACCACTCGGCGTTTTTCACCTGCGGAACTTCAGCACGAACCGGCTTCTTGAAAGCCCAGTGGTCGCGAGGATCGCCCGGTGTCTCCTCCTGTGGCGATTCGGCCCCTTGATTAATCCACGTCCTGAGCAGTGCAATTTCCTCGGCATTCAGTGCCCCACCTTCTTCCGATGGTGGCATCCGCTCGTCTTCGTCAGCCGTGATGCGTTCGATCAACAGACTGCCGTCGGCTTTTCCCGCGACAATGCCCTCGCCGCTGTCTCCACCTTTCAGCATCAGCGCCTTCGTTTCCAGCCGCAGTTCCCCCTCCTGCTTCAACGTCCCGTGACACGAATAACATTTTGCTGAGAGGATCGGTTTGATCTGTTTCAGATAATCAACTTTGTCGTCAGCAGAGACCCCACTGCCTACGGCAACGACGAGTCCAAAGTAAGCGGGGATGGCAAGAATCCTGTTCATGATCATTTCCCTCTCCCCCCATCTCCGTTGCTCCCCGTCTCTTCACACACTTCTTCACACACTGTCACGATCTTGTTCAAAATTGGATGATTGCAACGAATGTGGTGCGAAAGTGCCTTACGTGCAGCCCGCCAGTCCTTATTCAGTAAAGCACTTAAAATAATTCGATGTTGGCGGATCGTCTCGACCGCCGTTTCACGGTCCTGATCCTCCCAATCGAACAGGATCGAGTAATACGGACTGTGACGGTCGAAGAATTCTTTGATGTACACATTGTTCGCCTTCTCGATGATGTAGGTATGCAGCGAATCATCGACTCTTGGCAAATCATCTTCGGACGTAGGCATGGCATTCCCATCCAGCATTGACTGGAGATCCTCATCTACAAGATGAGGGCGAGCAAGTTCCAGTGCTTTTAACTCGAGTAATTCTCTCACTTCGAGAAATGCCTGCAAATCTTCCTGACGAAATGGGCGCACCCGCCAGCCTCGTCTCGGAATATGGTCAAGCATTCCCAATCCGGCCAGTTGGTGCAGGATGTTGCGAATGGCCGACCGACTGACGCCGTACTTCTCAGCGGTTGCTTCCTCGCGCAGATAGACCGGATCGCCCTCAAGGCTGAGCCACACTAAATCGTCAGCAATAATCTTAAACAGGTTTCTCGGTGGTTCAGGCAGTCTGGGTGCCTCTTTTTGGGGCCGTTGACTGTTTCGTAGCCCGTTGGCCGATAAACGTTTATTTGGCCCTTTCTCGATGAGACCTTCGGCGATCAATTCCTCCACCACCGCACGCACTGGTGTGAAGCTGACGTCATAGTACGACGCGATCGCATCGAGCGTCAGTTGAGTGGGCAAATCCTGCCCAGACACCAACCGAGCGGTGAGGTCTTTCTTTATGTAGGTTGTAATAGTCATCACGCCACAATACTTGACAGTGGCGACAAAGTAAAGTATTTCCACATTGGTGACAAAGTAATATTATTAATCTCTCCCGAAACGGAGTGTACTGCGAGTAACAGGTGGTCGAGGACCACCGTGCTAATCCTGCTGATGTCGCCGTGACACGGATCGATTTCCGGAATTGGTTAGAATCGCTCTCACGGCTCAAACGCCAAATCGCAGAGACCTTAGCGGGAGGAGAATCGACGAAAAAAAGTGGCAAAACGATTCTAGGCTCTGTTTCTAAACTGCTCTCGCGGTGAAATTGTGAATGCGAGAGACTCCAACCTCACTTTAGCAACTTGGCAAGGAGGCCGGAGTCATGCGACACAGCTTAACAGACCAGCAGTGGAGTTT
>DAOUPA010000608.1 GCA_030626405.1 Planctomicrobium sp. | reverse complement strand
TTCAATGTGGATGCAACGCTGATCAGACTAGCAAAGAAAATAAACTTCATCGATCTTCTCGGTTTGATAAAAATTCAATGGGAGATGGCGTATGGCGAAGAACATCCTAACGGAAAATATAAATGAGGAGAGGAGTAATTTCACTCACAGAACACTAAAGAAAGTGGTGTGAAAGATTGCGTTCAAGGCTAAAGTTACCACAAAATGAGAGACCAATCTGCAGAAAGCCCTCCCGAACTGTAAAATCGACTGGGACGAGTCGAATGAGAGCAATTCGTCTGCGAAACCCGTCAATTCGCGGGCAAGCCGTAAAAGGACCGTTTTTTGATTTGAGTCCCACTTTCCCATACGTTTTCTGCGTCAACGAATTCGTCCCAAGTACTCCATACGTTTTCTCGGAATCTGGGCTGATTTGCCTCCGATCTTGAAGAGCTTCAAAAAGTGGAAGAACGTACAGTCATTTTCTCAACGTTTTTCGGCACTCGCATCTTCTCTGCGATGGTTTAACCGTCCAGTGATCCTATTCGCCCATCGTCGGTTTAAGTGGCGTCGTGTAAATGAGAATTCGATGGGCCTGTCCCGTCTCAAGAGATTCGATATCGACAACTCGATCTGGTTTGATTCCAGGAATCTCGAAGTGATGGGCAACAATTCTCGATCCGACCGGCATTTTCGCAAACTGCGGGATCATTTTCTCCAGAACGCCAGAGTAAAGGAATGTGGTGGCGACCGTTGTCTTGCTCAGATCGGCCGTGAACATGTCGTTGTCCAAAATCTTGACAAGTTTCGTCAGTCCGGCCTTTCGAACTGCGAGACGAGACTCCTCGACGAGTGCGTGGTCAATCTCGTACCCAATAGACTGGCATCCATATTCTTTTGCGGCCGTAATGACGATGCGACCATCGCCGCTGCCAAGATCAACGACGGTGTCATCCGATGTCAAATTGGCCAACTTCAGCATCTCCCGGACGATGTCGTGCGGAGTAGGAACGAAAATTGGCCTGGGCATCCGACGTTTGAGGCGAACTCCGGACACGTCTGAATCACGTGTGTCGCCGATTGCGATTAACTCTTTCCTGGTGCCAACGTATAGCGTTCCGTTGGCGAAGATTGGCGAGGAATAAACGGAACTGCCGACGTAGCAAACAGCGACCGGCTCGCCGTCGTGCATGGCTATTTCAGGATCACCAGACAGACGAAAAACCATCACGTCACCATCTTCATTGGGAACATAGATTTTGTCATCGACAACGAGCGGCGAAGCATAGAGTTGTGAGAGTGCATCGTACGACCAGTAACGTTTGCCGCTTTGAACGTTAAGACAGTGAACCGCTCCGTAAAAGTCGCAGGCGATCAAAATATCATTAGCGATCGTCACGTTTGACACACTACCGTGCATTTCGGAGAGGCCTTCGTCTTCACCTGGAATGGGTTTGCTTTTTGTGAATTCCCATTTCAATCCTGAATTCGGATTCGGGATAGCCCGTTCGCCCTGTTCAGGATCAACGGCCTGCAGTCGCCGATGCGGAAGCTTATTGCCGTCGCCATTGACCGCAAGTTCCGAACTGATGTCACCTGACATTGTCGGATCGAGACAGACCAATCGGCCTTCGCTTTCGCCATCTATGGGATGCTGCCCTGAAGCAATGTAGATTCTTCCCTTGTAGAGAACCGGCGCTGCCAGAACGATGTTCCGGTTTCGGCGACCTCCTCTCACCCACTTCGCCTCCTTGAAATTCATGTCGAACTCCCAAAGCAACTCGCCACTCAGTGCTTCAAACGAGCGAATCCAGCTGTCTCCTTGTGGGACAATTACTTGGACATATTTACCAATCTCGGCGACCAACGGGCTCGACCATTGTCCGTATAGGATATTCTCCCCAGGCGAATTATCCGACCAGAGGACTTTGCCCGTGTGCTTATCAAGACAAAGAAGACTTGGAGCATCGGGAGAAGGCATCTGGTCTGCTTCATCGACACCGTTTCCCGTAATCACATAGAGGCGATCACCGTATGATGCGACTGAGCATGTGTGACAAATCGCCATGACCGTTCCACGTGCAAAGATGCCCAGGTCATCAAGCATGTTGATCTTCCAAACAAGTACCGGGTCGTCTGCAGGAGTCCGGTTCGGCTTGTCTTGACTTGCCAATAGCGGACCAATGTCCAGGCAAACAACATCCCAACGGTTGGTTGTGAACCAAAGGCGATCACCTTCAATCAAAGGCGCGTTCGCAATGCTTGAATAAGGCCAATCCAGAACACGTCCTTCCTTACGTCGTGGGGCGACGTAGCGAAACAGCTCTTTTCCATCTTCTTCCCGGAGGCAGACAAGAGCTCCGCCACCATCTTTGCCAGCACGGTGTTCAACTGTCCCGATCCATACGAGACCATCTGAGACCACGATCTCACCATATGTCTGGGGACCTAGATCTGCTGTCCATTTCACATTTTGGGCCGGGCGAACCGTCTTACCGTTCTGCTGGCGTTCCACTTGCCAAGATATGGGCGCATTTGCCTCGAAGCTGACGGCGTTGTGAGTTCGGTCACGCCCGAGCATGGGCCAGTCCGAAGCGGACAGTTCTGTCGGTAAGAATGAAACACAGAACAATAGGACAGCAAACCGATGATGGCGCATCTCGCTCCTCCCAACAGTGCCCGACTAGCGAATGACTGTCTCTTTTTTATCAGCAATCCGTGGAATCTACCACTCTGATTTCATTATTGGTGTTGATTGGAATCAACCCGATCCACAAAGGGCACCTCATCAATTGGATCAGACTTCAGATGCGCAACTAGAGGGAAGCAGCATGCAGCGTGACTCATTACGCCGAACCTTTGCTAGCACAGCGAGAAAACCACCCATAGATGACAAAGTGCCCCAAGAACCCCACGGAACTTCTTCCCTTTGTAACTCGTGCCGATTGGTCAAGTCACGACGTTTGGCGAACGCCGGACGCTTCCGTCGTCCGATAGTTCAATGTCTGATGATGCGTCGGCAAGCGCTTGCAGAAAGCCTGATCTGTCCTGGGGTGAGATCGACACGGTGGGCGGAAGGAAGCCGCTGAACTTTCTGCTGCCTGTGATTCGGATCGCATGTGACGAAAAGGCAACATGCAAAGTCGCGGAGATACTGTTCACTGGGGAGGCTTCCACAATCTTGTCAATTCTGATCAGTCGAAAACGTAGCGGTCCCCACCGCATGACAACGTGCGAATAAGTTATCTCGTACGTGATCGCCAATAAGGACCAGAGCAAGGTTCCCAAAAGTGACAAGGAAATCCCACCACCAATCGACGCAGGGTCACGGCCCGGCATCACCATGAAGAAAATGCCGAAGCCGATGAGTGTTAAGGCGGTCCCTGTGATTAAACAGACTGCCCAGACATCGATCCTGGCAGAAAACTTCATAGTACGACCTCCATAGCCGATGGTGTACTGGTTACTTGATTCGCAATATTATCTGTTGCCAATCCACTATCAGAGAGGCGATGAGGTTTCGAGTTTATCACGAGAAATTCTTGAATTTCCAATTGTACTGTGGAGACCAGCAACTTGGGATGGAGAAACTCCTCCTAACGCCTTCAAGAAGCCTTAACCACCACCCTCTGTCCATGTTTTCGAGTTGAGTTGGCAAAGTCATTGGTTGAGTTATCTGGTCAGTGGCGAGTAGCTGTTTTTCATGTCACACAGGCACCTGTACGACAACGTCAAAGAGTGATACGACAAGT
>DAOUPA010000278.1 GCA_030626405.1 Planctomicrobium sp. | reverse complement strand
GACGGTTGGGAAGAGAAGTTTGAAGGTGGCCGAGTTGGCTTTTTCGTCGGCGCGCTGCTTCATGCTTTCACGCATGTTGTCTGAATACTCTGAAAGAGCTTCCGAGACGCTGGTCCCCATCGCTTCGGTTTGCACCAACAGTGAGGAGAAGGAATGAATCTCCGACAGGTCAACGCGATCACTGAGGTTAGTCAGTGATTGCGAGAGTGACCCAATCTGTGCTTGCTCGGTGACGATTTTCATCTCTTTCGAGAGTGCCGGGTAGACAGGTTCGATGTCTCGACCGACTCGACCTAACGCCGAGGTGACAGTCATTCCCTGCGACACGCACATATTGAGTAAGTCGAGCATGTCCGGCATGCCATTCCCAATTTTGCGTAGTCGATCCTTCGCCTTGCTACGAACATACAGCACAGGCAACGCCCAGCCGAGCATTGTGACGACCACGAGGGCGATCACGACGGTGGTTTCCAACGGCTCCGGGACGAGTACCAGCAACATTCCGAAGAAGAGGACCGGTGCCATCATGCAGAGGTAGCGAATCGCTGTCAGATTGTGCCACGCATGCGGGGAATAATATCCAGCATTGTGCAGCGACTGAGTCATGTTCACACGACCTTCCTCAGAGGAAGGCATCATTCTCGCCAGCGTCGGTGTGACCGAACCGAACGCATAGTCGCTTTGATCGAAGTACGGGAACTCTTCTTCAACAGCACCGAACGCGGCATTCGCTGCCGCTTGAGACGGTCTCTTTGTTGGCATTTCTGTCGACGATGGACTTGGCTTCGAACCTTGACTGACAACGACAGGCTCAGTTGTTTCTGGCTTTGTCACTTCAGTCGCGACTGGATCGTTCTGAGTTTCAATCGGCGTATCAGACTTAACGACAGAAGTTCCCTGCGGACGCATCTTTGGTTCTGGTGCGTGCGACTGCTTTGAGTTCTTTCGGAACTGCATGAATTTGAACAGGCCATACACTGCCAGAATACTTGCAGCGGCAGAAATGAAGATGGCAATTTGTGATACGTTCATGGATTTTTCCCACAGGGAATTCATTCAATACTCAGGGTGTCCTGGCGACCTACGTTCAATAACTTCAACTACACTTTCTGGCTCGTCTGGAGAATTCTCAAGACCCACGCCGCACCAATGACTTCAAGGATCACGGCAGTGACTGTGATACGAACTCCCCAGACTGAGTTCAGCAACGTCGTCAGGTATTCTCCGTCCCTCAATGCGAAGAACGTAATGATTCCGAGCGGGAGAACGATCATCAAAACCGCTGTCGCCCGACTTGCCGCCGTCGCTGCTTTCAGGCGACCGTGAAACTGAATGCGATCTCGCAGCGTCAGTGAGAGACGTTCCAGAACTTTGACGAGATCACCACCTGTTTGCATATGTACGGTCAATGCCGTGACGAGAACACTCGTCGCAACAACACCGGTTCGCCTTGGCAGTTCCAGAAGAGATTCATTGACGCTTAAACCCAATTCAAGTTTTCGTGTGCAATGTTGAAGTTCTGTACCAAGCGGACTTGGAGTGTCGTTGGCAACCAATTCAAGGGATTTTTCCAAACTGCGTCCTGTCTTGGCAGCACGAGCAAGTTCATCAAGCATTCCTGGAAGCTGTTTGGAAATTTGCGACTGCCGCCGTGATCGCCAAACGGTGGCAAACAAAACTGGCACGAGTGCTCCCACTCCTGCCCCAAATGCGGTGGTCAGTAAGTTTTCCTGCAAAACAAAGATGCATCCGCCAACCGAAAAAGCCGCGCAGAACGAGAGTGCCAGGATCATGCCCGGCGACGTTCCCAAGCCAGACTGCAACATCAGATCGTCGAACCAACTGTTCAACTGGTTGCCAAAGGAGCGGTCGTTCTCGGTGGCAAACGTTTCTTCATCGCGAAGAATACCAGCGAATTCAGGTTGTGAAAGTATGGTCGTTGATGCCATGGGAATGTTCTCTGGCGACATTGGAGAAACGGGTGTTTTCTTTGAGTCTCTGTAATTTCTGATAATTAATTTGCGACGTCAGCGTCTGCTTCGTCCCGCTGCCCTGCACTGAGTTCACGTGCGATGAACATTGATTGGTTGACCTCATAGCCTGCGGCAGCCATTTTGCGAATGACTTTCGGCTCGTATCCGGTTGCGTAAAAAGAACCGACAACTCGGCCTGAGGGATGCTTCCCGGCCATGCGGTAAACGAAGATGTCGTTCAATTCAAACTCTCCATCTTTGACTCCGGCCAGTTCAGAGATACGCATCACTTTTCTTTCCCCACTGCTAAGCCGAGCAATGTGGACAAACAACTGAATGGCCGATGCGATGTATTGCCGCGTGACTTTCGTCGGAAGTTCCGCTCCAGAAAGAGCGATCATCAGTTCGAGTCTTGAAAGCGCATCGCGTGTATCATTCGCGTGAACGGTACTCATTGACCCATCGTGACCGGTGTTCATTGCTTGAAGCATATCGAGGACTTCGCCACCGCGGGCTTCCCCGACGATGATTCGGTCAGGACGCATTCGCAGGGAGTTACGCAATAAGTCACGAGGAGACACAGCCCCTTTGCCTTCGATGTTCGGGAGTCTTGTTTCCAGGCCGACAACGTCTGCCTGTTGAAGTTGCAGTTCGGCAGTTTCTTCAATCGTGATGACTCGTTGAGATGCAGGAATGAAACGGCTCATGTTGTTGAGCATCGTCGTTTTTCCGGCACCAGTACCTCCGGAGAAGAGAATGTTCGCACGCGCTTTGACGGCAGTAATGAGAAACTCTGACATCTCTGGTGCCAGCGTTCCCATTTCGATCATGTCTTCAATACGAACGATCTGCGTTTTGAAACGGCGAATGGAAAGTGTCGGGCCGCGCAGTGCCAGTGGCGGGATGACCGCATGTAAACGTGAGCCGTCAGCGAGTTTTGCATCGACCATCGGCGAGACTTCATCGATTCGGCGCCCAGCCTGTCCAACGAGACGTTGAATAAAGTGAAGCAAGTGGTCGTCGCTGGCAAATCGGATGTCGGTCCGTTCGAGCAATCCGTTTCGCTCTATGAACACTGAATCGGCACCGTTCACCAACACGTCGCTCACTTCAGGATCATCCATCAAAACCTGAAGAGGACCGAAGCCGTAGATTTCGTCCATGACTTCGCGGACCATCCGCTGCTGCTCTTGTTCGGTGAGCGCAATCTCTGGACGAGAGCAAAAATGATTCGCGAGCGCCTGTAGCTGGCTCTTGAATTCGGCATCGCCCAGTTCTCCAGCTTTCGACATATCGATGGAGTTCACGATTTGTCGATGCAGCTGTGTCTTCAGTTCCTGAAAACTGAGCGAATCGCTGACTGATTGTCTGGGTGACTGTTCTGCAACGGCAACCATCTCTTCTTCCTCTCGACCCACCGAATCGGTGGGTTTAAATTACTGAGTCAATGCCAGTCGATAAATGTACGGATTTCGCGGTATCTCGAATTGAGATTCACAAAGAACTGCGGTTCGAGTCGTGACAATGGCTGGTTGAACGACCAATTCAATTTCGTCGCCTGTGGATCTCACTTCTAATAGTCGGACAGCGACAAAACGTGTCGCTTTGATTGTGTGAGTTTTGACAGGATCAAATGCGTCTAAGCGTTCGTAAAGTAAGACAATTCGAGTTTGACCGATTTGCTTTTTGAGTTCTTCATACGGCATCCCAAAGAAGTCGGCAGAGGCGCTGAGTTCCAAGGCACCTTGTTCAAAGCTCAATTCGCTGTCGAAGTCCTGGAGGTTTTCCCATGACCAGCCATTTCGAAACTGCTTGCGAAGTCGATAGTCGTGCAAGTCTGTTCCAATATCTGCAATGCAAACGTTACCGGAAACTTCCCTGGTTCCTGTCCGTAAAATCATTTCCGGTATTCCGTCCGAAGTGTTCGAGAGTTGTTGCAGGTCGCGATTCCAGCTCCAGTCGTCGGGACCTTCTCGGAGTTCAACAGTCGTTGCCCAGTCGTCGTTGTCACCACCGTCCGATTCGAGAATCGCTATGGGCCAGGCTGGCACGTTCGAGTGCTGTAAAGGTCGCACAGCAGAAATTCGGTTGCTGACCGATGCTTCGGCAAACGCCGAGACATCACCGGTCGGTTGCCCAGTCAGGTAGGGCATAAAGAGCGAAACTGCATTCCCATTCTGGCGATTGCAATGAGCGTTCACGATCACAGACGACGGAGCATGATCGGTTTCAATGAATGTGACTTGACCAGTCAACGGGTCCATCACCGGACGACCGAAGCGGACATCTTGATGTGGCTCGGTGTCTACGGCAACTTTCTTTCCGGCTGCGGGGTTCGAAGTCGCAACATCGTAGGCGACTTCGCGGATTGCATCTGCACGAGCAGACGTATCGTAGTCGAGTCTCAACAATTCATCGTTAGCCATCTCCTGACCAGCTGCCAGTGCTGCGGCGTTGGCGGCTGTTTGAAGTTCTCTTTGAGCGAGTGAGAGCCAGAGTTGATCCAGCACGAAAGCAACGGCACCACCGGCAACCAAGATCGCCACCGCAATCGCAGGCAGTAAGCTGCCGCGTCGGTTGTGGAATTCAAGTTGTCGGTTTCGGCTCTGCATGGGATTCTAAACTGAGTGCTGGAAAACTCATTCCAAATTCAAGAACGAACTTCAAAATGTTCGTTGCTGTTCTGGCTGTCGGGCTTGGGCGGGGCTTCCGGAGTTTCCGTTCGACGATGGTTGAGTCGAGTTTGCACTCGGTCGCGTCGACTGATTTTGAGAGTTCGAACGTCCTTGTGATCGTGCTGGTGAATTCCGGACACGGTCATCGTCCATGTTGTAGTCCTGGCGTTCGATTAAGAAACGGTCTGTCATTTTTCCGTCAACGAATGACTGAACCTGTCGGCTGTTGCCGGGGTAAATTTCTGTCGTAAAAGCCGTTTGTTTCTCAGGATCTTCTGGTGGCGTTAATCCTAGAATTTGATTGAGAGTCGCGCGGTTTTCATTATCGACTCCCACGACTCCGCTCCCTTTTCCTTCTCCGGTATATGTCAAATCAAGCTCACCTTTACTTTGAGCCAGTAGTAGGATATTTGCCTGTTCTGGAGTCAGTTCGAGTGTCACACGTTCTCCGCCACGACCTCCAATGGCACCGCCAATGGTGACTCCGTTCAAGGCGATGATTTTAACGCCTCTGAAGAGTGTCATAATGAGGCCGCCTGACTGATCGAAATTCGGTAACTCACTCGGAGTGAACAAAACATCAACGTATTGCCCAGCTTTGAGAAGCCGAATCGTTCCGGAAGATGCTCCGCTGAAACTCACCGTCACGGCTCGCGTTCCGGCAGCTAATTCGAGTGGTGGACCTTCGTTTGGAGGATAGAGCGATGACGAAGAAATTGGCTTCGCCGCTGAGATCGGTTCTTTCACGATTCGACCAATCAGAATGCGGTCGGAAATCACCGTATCCGGTGTGACAGTCGAACTTCGGGCGCGTCCGGTACCGATATGTTCCGATGTAATCTTCGTCCCTGTTGGCAAATCAGTGAGTGCCATCGGAATGTTTCGGATCGGATCCGGATCAACGGGTTCTTCTGTGGCGAACATACTTTTGGCAAAGTACATCGTGACTAAGAGTCCTACGACTCCAAGCATTACCATCGTTAACATGGCAGGTGACAAACGTTTCACTGGTCAATCTCCGCTAATCAAGATTCCCTACGGAATCAGTTTTGTATGTTTACTCTTTAAGCATGCGTGCTTCGGCGACGAGTTCCCGGTTCCGAATGCTATAGCCAACTGGCCACAACAAATCAGGTGACGCGGCAGCCATCGGCACACGCACTCTGACTAACACTTCGTCTCCTGAATACTCGCCAATTCGTGAATCAACTCTGGCATATTTCCCTAATGGGCCACTCAATGATCGGCGAACTTCGTCGCCGACATCTTCATTATTCACACCGTGTAAAGTTGCATATCTCGCTCCAGCGCGAGCGGCATCGACGACAGTTCCGCGAGCGGACATCAACAACGAAAACTCACACAGCCCCAGTAGAAGAAGCATGAACATCGGCAGCACGAGAATGACTTCGAGACTGACGAAGCCCTTTCGCTCTTGCCGTGCGCGAACTGATTTGCTTTCTATGCGACGCATCATTATTCACCTTCGGCCGGTTGTGTGACCGCTTCAGGTGGTGCAACTTCGTCGGCACCGACATTCGAAGTGAACTGTGGATAGCTCCACGCCAATACGAGCCATGTCGCCAACCCCACAGGCCCGGCGTACGTCATCACACGTCGATTCAATTTATCGTCCGAAGTTTCTCGAACTGGTTTCTTTCCTGCTGAAGTCTTTCCTGTCCCAAGGTATTGCTTTTTGGTTCGCTTGAGTCCTCTGGAACTCAGGCTCCAAACCATGACGAAAATTGTCACAACCAAAACAATGACAGTGCTCACCAGCATCACCCAGAGCGTAAGCCGGAAACCGAGCCAGACACTCAAAGCACCCATCAGCTTGACATCTCCTCCTCCGCCACCTCCGATGAACCAAAGCACAAACAAGACACCAAAACCTACTAAAAACCCTAGCGCTGCCGAACCAAGATGTTGCCAGCCATACATGACAGACATTGCAATCTGAAACACCCACCCCGCAAAAAACATCGGGATTGTCAGTTTGTTAGGAATTTTTTTGAATCGAACATCCCAAACCATCGCTGCAACGGTAAAAATGCTGACGGCGACAACAAGGATGATGGAACCTGGAGTCATATTTCTCTTCCAAATCTCACGAAATAATTCAAGATCGATAATCAAACAACGATCCGTGATGCAACACTACGACATGTTTACAGAACAGGTCGCCCATGTTGCCTGAAACTCACATTTCTACTTATCCAAATTGTCACCTGTAACGGTTGACTGTGCTTGTGATTCCTCAAAAACTGATTCGTTCAAACCGTGACATTGCTGCATCGTCCAGAATTTTCGTCATAACCTGTCTGAAATCGAGATCGCTCGGATGAATTCAAATCTCAGGTGCGCAGAAGAAACTCCTCAGACGATCTACCTGTGACGGTCAGTTCAGTCATTCTTGAGACACCGAATAGTCCAGATGGCGAAGCGAATTCGAAGTCACAGAGAAGGAAGAGCCGATGACCTATGCCGGACAGAGTTGTTGTATGTGTTCAATAAAACAGGCGAGGATTATGCAGGAAATCGATCGTGCCGTTAAATCTTTCGATGAACTCCACGACTTCGTACACCAGACTCTCTGTGAGTCTGAAAACCTTTTGGCGGAACAGTTTCAAACTCGCCACAATCCACTTTGCTCAAAAGAAAGAGTCTGTGCCATTGAGTACAGCTTAAGAGGACCTAGAAGTCTTCGCTTGGCCGCAATCTGGGCCGCAGAGCAAAACACCGTCTACTTCTATAACGCTCGTGGTGAGCGTCACTTGAAGGTCAAAATCACGACCCGACTCTCATTACAGGAACTTGAAGCATCTTCCGCAGCTTAAGTCAAAACGATCAGAGACATAAAAAAAGAGCCTCGGACGTTCCGAGGCTCTTTTTTTATGTCAGATTGAACCACTGGCGGCTCTAAAGTTCGTCACTTGCACAAACCCATTCGTCGAGAGAAGACTTGTAAGAAAGAATTTCTTCCGGCTTGAAGTAGATTTTCATTTCGCATTGGGCGGCTTCGGGACCGTCGCTGCCGTGCATGAGGTTCACTTGCCGCGAGAGTCCAAAGTCACCGCGAATTGTGCCAGGCGCGGAATCTCGACCGTTTGTTTGCCCCATCATTCCTCGGACGACGCTGACTGCTTCTGGCCCTTCAACGACCATTGCAATCACAGGACCGGATGTAATGAATTCTTCCAGTAGTGGGTAGAACGATTTCTCAACGTGTTCTTCATAGTGCTGCGCGGCAAGTTCTTTGGTCACCTGCAACATTTTCATCGCGATGAGTTTTAGCCCTTTGTCTTCAAGCCTGGTAATGATCTGTCCACACAGCCGTCGTTGCACGGCGTCAGGTTTTAACAGAATCAGTGATTTTTCGAGTGCCATGTTCTTGAGTCCAAAATTTCAAAGTTGATTTAATGATGTTCTAGTAGGCTGGGACTCATCCCAGCGTTTGTGACTGTTCTAATTTGCCATCAGCTTGCGGAATTCGCCGAAGAGGTAATGGCTGTCGTGCGGACCGGCAGAGGCTTCTGGGTGATACTGAACTCCGAAGGCTTGATATTCCGAATGCCGAATCCCTTCAACCGTTTGGTCGTTGAGATTGACATGAGTGACTTCCGCATTCTCCGGGAGTGAATCACTGTCGAGAGCGAAGCCGTGGTTCTGCGATGTAATTTCGACGCGCCCCGTCTCTTTATTCAAGACCGGTTGATTCGCACCGCGATGACCAAATTTCAATTTGAAGATTTCCGCACCTAAAGCCAAACCAAGTAACTGGTGACCGAGACAGATTCCAAAGATTGGCTTCTTGCCGAGCAAATCCTGAATTGTTCCGATGGCGTATTCGAGCGGTCGCGGATCGCCAGGTCCGTTCGAAAGAAAAACTCCATCCGGTTTGAGCGCGAGTACTTCTTCTGCTGTCGCTGTCCCTGGGACAATCGTTACCCGGCAACCCATTTGTGTGAGATGCCTGGGAATGTTCCACTTCATTCCGTAATCAATCGCCACGACATGGTACGGTTTGCCCCCCTCTTCGGCAGGCACTCTTGGAGTGACCGGGTCGAGCGATATTTCATGCAGTCCCTGATCCCACTGAGAGACTTCAGACGGCATGACATCTTTCACAAGATCCTGACCGACAATGTCAGGGCTTTGTTGGGCTTTCGCGATCAGAGATGCATCATCAAGATCGACGGTCGAGAGAACGCCGGTCATCGCTCCTTCGTTCCGGATGCGGCGAACGAGAGAGCGCGTGTCGATCCCTTCGATTCCGATCACGTTGTTCTCTCGAAGATAATCATCGAGCGACTGAATCGAGCGGAAGTTACTGGGATTGCGGCAGAGTTCCTTCACAACAAATCCACGCAGAGCGAGGCGAGAACTTTCAACATCGTCCACATTGATGCCATAGTTCCCGATCAACGGATAGGTCATCGTGACGATCTGACCGTTGTAGGACGGATCGGTCAAAATCTCCTGATATCCAGTAAGACTAGTGTTAAACACCACCTCACCAAAGTATTCCCCCTCCGCACCGAATCGCG
>DAOUPA010000507.1 GCA_030626405.1 Planctomicrobium sp. | reverse complement strand
GTACCAGCGAATCTTTCGGTCCGCGAAATCGCAGGCAACGATGTCGGCGGCTGGGAAGTGAAAGATGCCGAAAACGGGAAAGAACTCAAAGTCTTCTTCCGCCGAGAAGTGACCGACCAGACCGAATTTCATGTGAACCTGTTCCGCCCGATTGAAATCGGCAGCGACGCGACGACGCTCGCGATTCCAACGATTGCACCGCAAGATGTCTCGCGCGAAACGGTTCAACTCGCAGTCTACGCGTCAGCGCACCTGCGATTGCGTGTCACCTCGACTGCCGGGCTGAGTCAAATCAATATCTCGCGCTACAAGCCGATTGTTTCTCCTCAAGGTCCGAAGCAGAATCCACTTTACGCATATCGATCATCATCGCGACCGCTGGAGTTAAACGTTTCGATCCAGCGCCGCGAGGCACTCGCGAAAATGGAAGTTGAACATGGCGTGCATATCGCGCGTCGTAAACAATTGATCGCCACACGTATTGTGTGGCAACTGACCGGCTCACCCCGTCGCCGGGTCGATGTGGAAATCCCGGAAAGTTACCTGCCGATTGGTGTTGTCTGTGCGGAAGCCGCCGACTGGTATGTGCACGAGGGAGAGAACGGTCAGGTGCTGACGATTGAATTCTCAACACCGCGTCTGGGAAGAATCGAAGCTGGTCTGGAAGGTCACATTGCGAAACAGCCGGGTGATACGAACGTCGAAATCAATCTCCCCCGACCGGTCGAAGCGAACGGACAATCGGCAACGCTGGGGATCTGGCTGGATGCCGCCTATCAGGCATCGGTTTCTGAAACCGGCGGCTGGAAATCACTGCGACCAGATCAGGTTTCTGCGAACTATCAAAAGCTCGACAAACGACCGGTTCAATTTGCGTTCCGTTCTGATGAAGACAACCCGCAGAATGTCGTCCTGGATGTGCAGACTGCGACTCCAAAGTTGACCGGCGATGCCGTCACCCTGATTGCCGTGAGCGATGCAACCATCGATTACGGACTGACGTTGCGGTGGAACATCTCGCAAGCAGCGACCGATCAATTCGTCTTCACCCTGCCGGACTGGCTGAGCAACATCGACATCACCGGCCCCACGGTCCGGCAGATTCAAAGTGAAGATGCTGGCAACAACCGCAAACGCTGGACGGTTTCGCTCGTCGATCCGGTCCGCGATCAATACCTCCTCTCCATCGCCGCAACGATCCCGGCTCCGACTGATCAAACGGTTCAGACTCCGCACGTCGAATTCCAGACGCGCAGTGCGAATGGAGACTCTTCCCCACTACAAGTCCAACAGCAGTATGCGATCCTGGTCAATCTTTCCCCGAACCAACTTGTGCCTGTCGACCTGGAACAGTTCGAGTCCGTTTCTGTTGACCGATTGCCGTTGGTCGTGCATCAGGAACTTCTGCAACAGGCGATGGAAATGACCCGTGTCCGTGCGGAGAAACTTCCGAGCTGGTCAATCCAGCGGATGGAAGAACTTGCCGTCGCGAAAGCAGTTGTCTTGTCGGCGCATCTGGAAACTGTTCTCGAAACCGATGGAAGCTGGCGAACACTGGCAACGTACGGAATTCGCAATCGTGGTCGACAATTCTTGGCTTTGCGACTGCCTGATGAAGCCCGTATTTTGTCTGTCTTCGTTCGGGGCAAAGCGGCGCGAACCGTGGTTTCGCAAATCAACGAACAGACAACGCACTTGATCGCTTTACCGCAAACGAGTGCTGTCGACTTATCCTTCGATGTCAAGCTGCTGCTCGCTGGACGGTTTGATCGTTCTTTGGTCGAAGAGTTTTCATTACGAGGGACGCAGCTTTCTCTTCCATCTCCGGAAATTCTGACGACCAATGAATCCGAAGAATTTGGACTGCCTGTCACGCAAACGTTATGGACAGTTCACTTGCCAGAAGAAGTCGATGCGAAAATCGTCAGCGGTGTCGCTTCTACAAATCTCACTCCTCATTCTGAAAATTCCTGGCTTGCTGTTGAACAGCAAACACTCAAGCGATTGCAAACCGATCTCGCCGAGATGTCGCGCATCGTCACCGACAAGAGTGCCAGCATGTCCCGGCGGTCACAAGCAAAGAACAACTTGAAGCAACTCGGCGAAGCTTTATACAGCCAAAACGAGTTCTATTCATTGAATACCGTGAACAGTGGAAAAGAAATTGAGTTGCGAGAAATCCTGATCGCAGACAATAAGGATTTACAGAGACAAGCAGAAAAAGCTGCCGAAGAAGTGGTCCCGGAAATTATCACGATGGATGACAATGTGCCTCAGCAGGGACGTGCGTTTATTGCACAATCCAACAGCGGGCTCATCATGAGTAACAGTGCCAATGGAATTTCAGGTACTAATGCTGACTTGAACGGTGGCGCACTCAACTTCAACTTTATTCAGGCTCCTCAACAACAGGAATTGGCGAAAAAATCAGAAGCGAAAGCCAAAGGAAAATCCGCAGCTTCCAGATCGAAACTCAAGTCACAACTCGCCGGGCAAGGACTGGTAAATAATTTTTCGAGCAGCCTGAATGATGTGGATCAGTCGGCCATTTCCAGCATAGACACATCGCGAATTCAGATGTTTGAGTCATGGGAAGCTGTCAAACAGCAGCGATCGCATGGTCCCTTAAGCGGAGGAGGTGGACAAGGTCAGGCAGCCAATCAAGCACCACGCGGTGAGGACTACGACAGCGACGGGAGAACCGATTTTGCGGGAGAGATCGCCTCTGCAAGGCAAGAAATCGCTCCGGCAAAGCCGTGGACTTCGGCAGGTGGACTTTCGATTGCGATGGACTTGCCGAAGAATGCGACGACGCTGTCGTTCTCGAAAGTCGGTGGGAACCCGCAATTGACGCTCAGTATCCAGCCTGCCCGGTCGAATCAACTTCTCTGGGGCATCGGCTGGTGCCTGATCAGTTTGATGATCGGGTTGCGAGTTCTGCGGGCGTTTCGCTCGGTTGATTCAACACGAGGTTTCATTAAACTCCTGGCAAAGATCGCAATTGCGGTTGGCTTACTTGGCTACTTCTTCTTGACAGGCGACATCGTCGGTCTGTTCTTCTGGATCTTCTGCTTCGGCGGCTTTGTCTTCGTCCTGCTTGCTCGTCCTGTTGAAATTGCGGCGGCGACACCTTAATCCAGACTATGCCAACAGCGGTTCGATCACCTCGCCAGCAACATCTGTGAGTCGGAAGTCCCGGCCTTGAAAACGGTGTGTCAACTTGAGGTGATCCAGACCAAAGGATTTCAGCATCGTCGCATGCAGGTCATTCGCGTGAACCGGATTTTCGGCAACACCCCAACCCAATTCGTCAGACTTTCCGTAGACTTGCCCGCCTTTGATTCCACCGCCTGCCAGAAACATGCTGTAGGCAAATGGGTGATGGTCTCGACCGGTCACCGCTTTTCGGTTGCCCCCTCGGTTTTCTCCTAACGGTGTCCGACCGAATTCACTCCCCCAGACAACCATTGTTGAATCAAGCAGCCCGCGCTGTTTGAGATCGCTGATCAATGCGGCAATCGGTTGGTCCGCCATTGTGGCATTGAAGGCAAGTTCTGGATCGAGATTCGAATGATGATCCCATGACGCATGAACGATGTTGATGTACCGCACGCCGCGCTCGACCATGCGCCTTGCCAGCAGACAGTTTCTGGCAAACGTTCCGAACGTGTTGTCCCCGCTGGAACCGCGACCACCTTTGACCGGCGTCTTGCGATTGACTCCATAGGCGCTCAACGTCTCTTCAGTTTCATTCGAAAGATCGATCAGTTCTGGAGCAGCGGTTTGCATTCGGAACGCAAGTTCGTAACTCGAAATCCGGCTCGCGATTTCAGGATCGTGCATGGTCTGGTAACGTTGAGAGTTGAGTTCATTCAGCGCGTCGAGTCCGCGTCGCTGCAATTCCATTGAAATACCATCAGGGTTTTTCAAATTCAGAACTGGCTCTCCTGTTGGTCGAAACAAAACACCTTCGTAAACGCTCGGCAAAAAACCACTCTGCCACAAAGTTGCTCCACCTGAGGAACCTCGCCCCGCCGTGAGGACAACATACCCCGGAAGGTTCTCCGACTCACTTCCCAAACCATATGCCAACCACGAACCCATGACCGGCAATCCGAACTCCGCTCGACCACACTGCATCAGCAGTTGTCCAGGGTGGTGATTGAACTGCGATGAATGCATTGAGCGGATCAAGCAGACATCATCCGCGACACTTCCTATATGCGGAACAAGATCCGAAAGCTCCATCCCGCATTCGCCATGCTTCTTCCACTTCCGATTGACCGCTCCCATGAGCGTTGCAGTGTCCGGTTTCAGAAAGGCGAAGCGAACACCTTCATAAATCGATTTCGGTAGCGGCTGCTGATGTTGTTTGATCAATTCCGGTTTCGGATCGAACAAATCAAGCTGCGACGGCGCTCCTGCCATAAAGATAAAAATGCACGCCTTTGCTTTTCCATCGAAATGAGACGGCTTCGGCGCGAGCGGATTCACCGTCGCGACAGGCGGTGCAGCAGTCGCGGACGAGAGCAGACCCTCTCCAGAGAGCATCGCTCCCAAACCAATCGCTCCTAGACCAGATGCAGACGACAACAAAAAGTCTCGACGTGTTTTCGAGAGAGCGTTTTGAAGTTGTTTTCCACCACGAAGACACGGAAGCACAGAGGAAGGTAACGAGGCTGAATTCATTGTAATTGCTCTTCATTCTCGGCGGGGCTGTGGTCGACGATCACACTTCAGTCTACCGATCTGAAGAATGAAATCGAAGAGAGTGCCGTAAAGAATTGATTGCACACAAATCTTT
>DAOUPA010000238.1 GCA_030626405.1 Planctomicrobium sp. | reverse complement strand
TTCGTTCGCGTCTTAGAGAACGTACGTGGTCGGGACTGCTATGTGATTCAGGGAACGCATCATCCCGTGAACGACAATTTCATGGAATTGTTGTTTTGGATTGATGCACTCAAACGCGCCAGTGCTCAACAAATCACTGCCGTGATTCCATTTTTCAGTTATGCCAAAGGCGACAAGAAAGACGAACCGCGAGTTTCTATTCGTGCCCGAGTTTGTGCCGATGCAATCGAAGCTGCCGGAGCAGATCGTTGCCTGATGATGGATTTGCACTCTCCGCAAATTCAAGGCTTCTTTCAAATCCCTGTTGACCATCTTTATGCTCGCTACGTTTTATGCGATCACATCAAATCACTTGGGATCAAAGACCTTGTTGTTTGTAGTCCAGATGTTGGATTTGCGAAGGGGGCTTCCGCATACGCGAACTATCTCGGCGTGCCGGTTGTGATTGGAAACAAGACACGGCGCGATCACGACGAAAAGGCGGAAATCCTTGAATTGATCGGAAACGTGAAAGGCAAAAACGTCTTGATTGTCGATGATTTTACGATCTCAGGTGGAACGTTAATGTCCATGGCTGATGTGCTTCTTGACCGTGGTGCAAACGACATTTACGCAGCGGTTTCTCATGGTGTGCTAGCGAAGGGTGTCGCTCCTCGAATCGCCAAGAGTAACATCAAACAACTCTTTATCACGGACACGGTTGAACCTCATAACGATCCTCTGCCACACAACATCTCTGTTGTCTCTGTGTCTCGCCTGATTGCCGAAGCAATTCAATCGATCCATGATCGCACCAGTATTTCGCAACTCTTTCCAGATGGTCGAATCGGCCTCAGCTAGCACTTCCCGAAAACGAGTCGTGCGTTGCGTGCATACACCTTCCCGAAATCTGCAGAAGAAGTGAAGTAGATTGGGAGACAAGGGAGGAATGTTTGTGCAACTTGGTATTTAAACTGGAATGAAATCACCGACTGGACTCTATTGTCTCAGTCACGTGACTTCCCCTTCCCACTGAATCCCTGGCCCCTTGGCCAACACGATGCTTCTTTGAATGAAATGTGGAGTGAATAATGAGCGATGGATTTGAAAAAGTTGGCTCGGTTGATCAGCTCTCAGAATCCGGGAGATTGTCAATCATCCTTGGTGATGAAATACCAGCCTTGGTTCTTAAAGCCGGAGACAATTTCTATTGTCTCGAAGATGTCTGTACTCACGATGGTCAGCCAATGACCGATGGTGAGTTTGACGGCTGCGAACTGACCTGCCCAAGACATGGTGCCAAGTTCGATGTCAGAAGCGGCAAGCCTACTCAGATGCCAGCAACCGAACCAGTGAGAACATTTGCCGTTGAGTTGCGGGATGGTTCCATTTACGTCAAATATGACGAATGACAGGCTTCGATGAGACCGTAGAGCCCAGTCAATGCTGGGCGAATCGCCTGTTTTTCGGTAAGAAGTTGCTGACCTCGGCATACATAGCTGGTTATGATGGAACTGAGATTGGGCGGTATCACTATGCCCGTGGTTGAGTTTGTCGTACTCCTGACTGCATGAAGTTGTGAGGCAGAGAGCGATGATATTGACCAGTCGCGGTATCCCTGCTGAGGAAGAGACAATCCAGTGCCAATGATTTTAGTATCTCTTGATGATGGTTCTTCAATCGTTCTGAATAAGGCGGTGATGTTTTTTGGCCGTGGCCACGACTGCGATATCATCCTTGGCCAGAGTCGCAAAGTTTCTCGAAAACATTGCTGTATCGCCCAAATCAATGACCATTACCTCGTGCGAGATTTAGGCAGCATGAACGGTGTCCGGGTGAACGAAGCGAAAGCCGTTCCAGAGTTACCTTTACAGGTTGGAGATGAGCTTTGGATTGGAGACGTCGGGTTCCAGTTTCAACCTGCGACATCGAACGGCATGGCGGTTCTGCCTCCAAAGGAAAAGGCGCCGCCTGAAGCGGAATCAGAGGAGAAAGAACTGAGTGAAAAGGTCCCGAGACAAGACATCAAACGGGCCGATGCACATCTCCTGAGCATGGATCACCCCATCGCAATTCCCGATGAAGGGGAGGATCTTATCATTGAAGAATCGATTCAACAAAAGATCATCGACCTGAGTGAAGAGGATATTCTCGACTAAGAACACCAAATCGGGACCCGAATCGGTTTAATTCAAAAGAGTCTCTTCGTCTGAATTTTCTTAGCCCATTCAGACAGATTCTAGAGTAGGACAAACAGCCCTACTTTACGAAATCCACACCTTTCAATTCACTAACCATATCATCCCACATATCACTTTGGTTTTGCCCGAGCGCCGTGAGCGCGACTAAACATACCACGATGATAAGAGCGAGCATGACGGCGTATTCAACCGAGGTTGGACCAGATTCGTCTTTCAAGAACTTCCAGAACTGGTCTCGGAACGTATGCATTTCCACGGAATTAACCCTACATCGACATTGCCACTACTGAATCCGATTTCCTTCTTAAATCTGCAGCAAGGAAACGAAATCTCGACAGAAAACAACTTTCTACTCTTTTAACGTATGCCACAAAAAGATGGAGTCAAATCGATTAGTGGGATTTATCAAGAAATTCGGCGGAGATGGCTTGGGCTGGCTTGTTCTACTGCCAATTAGACAGGAAACATCGGTGTTTGACGAAGCGACAGACATCTCATTTGGTTTGATGTAACCTGTGAATGATTCACTGGTTACATTTACAATTCATCTTGACTCATCAATGGTGGCGCGACATTTGCGAGTCATCACTTCAACGTTCTTCACAGGTCATCTTATAAATTTGAAACGGAATAACCCCCAGAAAGGTTCTCATGCCAATTTTTCGTTGGGGAAGTGCGCTTGATGCGTTCCGCGATTTAGAACGTGAAGTTGACAGATGGGTTCGCGGCGTGGATATCGTCTTCGAGAATCCTCGCTTTGGTCAGCCATTTCCATCGTTGAATTTGTATGAAATCGGCGATGAGTATTTGATCACAGCCGAACTTCCTGGCTGCGCTGCCGAAGATCTGGACCTCAGTGTTGCGAATGGAATCGTGACAATTCGTGGTACGCGCATCGCGCCCGGAGAAATTCCGGAAGAACACTATCGTCGTAGCGAACGCTCCTCTGGGAATTGGGAGCGAGCGATTTCTGTTCCTGAGAGAATCGACGACGACCAGATTCGAGCAGAACTCACGGATGGTTTACTGAAGTTGTCTCTGCCGAAAGCCCCCTCCGCGATGCGGAAGCAAATCCATATCGCAGGTGGCAAGTCCGCCACTAAAGAAATCGGACAACAGGAGAATCAGGATGACTGAAGACATTCCTATCCCTGATACTGACTCCGGTTCCGGAAACGATGTTGAGCCACAAAAGTGGGTGAGAACGCCTCCCATTGATATTTTTGAAACAGAGGCAGGATTAGTCTTGCGTGCGGATCTTCCAGGTGTTTCTTCAGAGAATCTTGAACTGCAAGTACAAGACAACCGACTGACATTATTCGGTCGCGTCACACCAACTGATATTGAAGGTGCCGTCTTGATGCACCAGGAGTATCAGCAGGGAGATTTTCTGCGGTCGTTCATCTTGAGTGACGATGTCGACCATGATCGAATTTCAGCAAGAATGACAAACGGTGTTCTCGAAGTAACGCTGCCAAAAGTTTCACGCACCCAACCGCGTAAAATTTCAATTCAGACGGACTGATGCTATCACTTCTTCGATAGCCTCGATTGCAACGTCACACAGTTTTTCGACCAGTTCCGTTGGCATCGCTGGTGCTGGCATCAACACAACAACGTCTCCGAGTGGTCGCAGAATCACCCCTCGTTTCCTCGCTGCAAGCGTTACCAGATGACCGATCCTTTGTTCCGATGAATAGCAGGTAACAGGATCTCGATGAGCGACGAGTTCAATTCCGACCATCAATCCTTTCTGACGAATTTCTCCAACATGGGGATGCTCGACCAATGGCCTGAGCTTCTCTGCGATCAGTTCACTATTGATCTGAACGCGATCAAGAATTCGATTTTGATCAAACAGCTTGATCGAAGCAAGCGCCGCCGCGCAGCCCAGTGGATTGCCTGTGAATGTGTGACCGTGGAAGAAGGTCTTCCCGGCTGACGGCACATCAAGAAACGCATCGTAAATTTCGTCCGTTGCCAGCGTTGCTGCGACTGGTAAGTACCCACCGGTTAACCCTTTGGCAACACACATCAGATCGGGTTCAACTTCTTCTTGTTCACAGGCAAACATTGTTCCAGTCCGCCCAAAGCCAACGGCAACTTCGTCTGCGATCAATGGAATTCCGAATCTCGAAGTAATCTCTCTCACGTGTTTCAGATAGCCATCTGGATGAACCAAAATTCCGGCGGCACCCTGTACGAGTGGCTCGATGATAAACGCCGCCATCTGGTTCGCGTTCTGAGTAATCACTCGCTCTGCTTCTGTGAAACAGTGCCGAAGATACTCCCCTTCTCTCATATTCCCCGGACGATGGAATGCCGCCGGTGACGGAACCGAAACTGTTTCGAACAGAAGCTTGCCATAAACAGTATGAAAGAGTTCAATGCTGCCCACGCTCACAGAACCAATCGTATCTCCGTGGTACGCTCCACTGACTGTCCCGAAGAGACGCCGCGTTTCTGGTGAAGGCGATTTCTGTTGGTGATACTGATAAGCGATTTTCAGAGCCGATTCTACCGCCGTCGAACCGCTGTCAGAATAGAAGACTTTTGTCAGTCCAGGTGGTGTCAGTTCCACGAGTTTTTGTGCAAGTTCAATACTCGGCGGCGAAGAAAGACCGAGCAAAGTCGAATGACTGATTCGGCCCAATTGCTCACGAATCGCATCATCAATCTCAGGAACACCATGCCCATGGACATTACACCAGAGCGAGGAGATCCCATCAAGATACCGCTGACCTTCAACATCGAAGAGATAAAAACCTTCGCCACTCTCGATGATCGGCGCCTGTTCGTCACGGTAGGCTTGCATCGCGGTGAATGGGTGCCAGACGTACTCGTTATCCCATTGACGAAGTTGCTTAGTAGTTGGCGATGTCATGTGTCTCAATGATTTTAATGTCGTGTTCAAGCGTGAAGACCAATTGAGGAAAACGTTCCATCTATTGTCTTCAATGTCCAACGTGGTGCCGGGTTACGCAAAATGCTGCACCCAGCCTACTGTCACGATTCGGCAGTGAAGAGTGGTTAATCTCCTTTCACTGGAAGCGGGCGACCGAGGGTTTCTTTGTTTGGTGTGAAGCCATCACCGTCGATGTCGACATAGATCGGATTCGTGAGCGCCGCAGGCGGGGCCTTTCCCCATTGTGGTCCCATCACAGGACCAAGTGTCGTTTTTGTGTTGCCTGTGACAGCCACGATATGCGTATCCTGGTCAATTTTCAAATCGAGATGCATCTTGAATGTTTGCGTTTTCAAGCTGCCTGTGCCTTGTTCGACAAACAGGTCAGGATGTGTTTCAGTGGTGAAGATGAGGTCTTTGCGAGCTTTTCCGTTGAGCAGAATGAACACAGTATCAACGCTCAGCCAGTTCGGACATTGCACTGAAACATCCACTGCGACTTGCTTGGAAGGTGCGTGTAAATCCTGCCCGACAGTGACCTTCGTTCCTGAGCCATTCGTGGCCGACATTAGCAGAAAGGGTCCATTCGACATGACGACGCGTCCTTCTTCGGATGCGTGGACCATTTCCATGTGATCAATCTTCGCAGGATCATCGGTGCTGCACTGCACCCAATTGCGAATCCAACCAGAGCCATGAAAGTTGTAGTGGGCATCTGTATTGACGACGCCAGGAATACGATATCCCTGATTGAGAAGTTGTAGCCACTTGAAAATCCGGTTTGTCTTAGCGGCTTCTTTTGTCATCTCGTCGAGCGTCGCCGTTTGGAGAACGCGCTGAATCGGATGGATTTCCATGACATCGATGAACGCCACTCCATCGGCATGTCCGGCATCGTGCTTGCCATCTCCATTTTTGTCATAAAAGAGCCAGCCAATATCAGGGTGATCCTGTTGCACAAGTTTGTCGCTGCCATTGTCCCAGGCAGAGACTCGACGGATTTGTGTTTCGACGTCGGTATCAGTCACCGGCCCGCCACCGTCTTGCCGGTGCGGATGATGATGCAGTGGAAAGACGTTTTGGTGGTTGAGGGGTAGCGGACTGCCTGTCAGTTCCATGCCGCTGACTGAGGAAATCCACGCGTTCACATCGAGTGAATCAAAGTGAGGCTGATACGAATTGACACGGTTATGTTCAGTGCAAGGGGCGAACTCAATATGTTGGCAAACGAGATTGAGAACCCGACCTAACTGACTTGAAGTGTTGTCTCCAGAGGGCGTGCTATGGCTGTGAAAATCGGTACTGACCCAACCTGTTGTGTCGATCACTCGATGTAAAGTGATTGCATGTTGCGTCGTCTTGTCAGGTTTGATTGTTGTTTCGAATTCCTCAACGTTATATTCTGGACCACGGCTGATGCGAAGCAAATACTCTCCCGGATCGAGAGGTTGTGCGATCACACCGTTTGGTGTGTACCGCAAATTTTTGACAGCGAACTCTCCGGAAACCGGACCGAAGTCGGGAGTCTTCGTGCCGTTGATTCCGACGATTTCAATTTTGGATGGAAGAGATGCCCCGTCGCCATCTTTGACGACAACTCGCAGCATCCCCGGTTGGTAACCATCGAGCTTGATATCGAGCTCGAAAAGGTCGTCGCCAGATGCAACTTCAACGTCCCGTTCTGCTCCCGCGATGGCCTGCCCGTACCGGATGATTTTCAATTGAACGTTCCCGACGGGCAAAGCAGAGACTGCCCGACCATCTAAACCGGTTCGCAGAACACCTTGCAGAACTCCATTTTCACGAACCTCAATCACTGCACCGCTGACTTCGTTGTTAGCGCTGTCAGTCAGCTGAATCGCACTCTGACGATAAGAACTCCCGCTCGCGGCATTTGTCGCGTCCATCCGTGTTCTGCCTGCCGCCAGTGAGCGTTTTACAGTCACCGAGCTTTCCGGTGGAATCGAGCGGAGATCAAGGTTTTTCTTGTTGATGTATTTCAGAGTGGAGTTTGTCGAATTGCTGTTGCTCTGAATGCGAGCGTCCTTCGCTGTGAGGACATACGCCTGTTGCCAGAACTGATCGTCAATCCAAAACTCATCGGTCGTTCCATTCGGCGACTTCTGCATCAGTTCTTTCCCACCGTCGGCACGAATGCGATCAGTCGGAACGAGCGTGATTGTTTTCTTTGAGTCATTCACATATTCCGTAATGATCTCCAAAGTCGGACTGCTTTGCGTTAAACGGTAAGTTGTCTTCACCGTTGGGCGCCCGCCGCTCCCTTTGGAAAGGACTGTCACTTCGCCTGTTTTTCCACTGGAAGAAAAATGATTGCCGAGAGTCTGGTCCTTCTCCTCAATCGATACTTGCCATTCGGAGTAGGCGTATCCACTGCCACCTGCGTAAAAGCAACTGAGCTGATCGTTTGAAAACCTGCTAGTCGTGAAGTCAATCAGGCAGCCACCGACGTTGCGGACTGTCATGTTCGCATTCCGAGTCGAAACCGAACGGGCAATCACCGCCGTGACAAAATCGTTTCGAAGAACGATGTCCCCGTATATCGCGTCGACCTCTTTCCCCTGCGGCGCAAGCCTGTCCCAGTTTTTTTCGGTCAGGACTGAAATCTCGACAGAGTGCGAATCCACATCTGCAGAGATCGCGAAAGCGGCAACGAGTAATGTGAGCAACAACACAAACGGCAGCGCGAATCTCATGACGATTCCTTGGGGTGGGCAGAAGTATTTGAGATCCACACAGTAGTTAACGTCGAATCTTCCCTCAATCGATATGCATGGGTGTTCTCACTCCTCTCGTGTATTTTCTCGTTGGCTCCTTCACGAATGAGTTGAAAGCGATTAGCATCTCAAGCAGCAGGCCGAAGCATTCTTTTTTTATATCCCAATTTTTTCAGAATAAGTCGGACCGAAAATGAAAAAATGCAACCTTCATCGATTTACATCTTCACGCTGACGATGCCCCTGCTCTTTTCAGCCTGCGACGTTGCTGTTGAGGAAACAACATTGATTGTGCCTGATGTCGTTCAGGCACGCACTCTGTTGATGAGCGAAATTCATTCAGCAAGCGATTGGACGAATGTGATTGAATGCCCAATCGAGATTCAAAATCCCACGGACAGTCCTCAGACCGTGAAACTTGTGAGCACTGGTTGCTCGTGTTACGGCGTAATTTTCAATGGACGGAAGTTGAAGCGAGGCGAATCCATTGAAGTTGCGGCGAATGACTCTTTGAAACTCAACATCGATGCACAGTCTCCTCAGACGGAGTCTTCGCAAGAATACCAAGCTCGATTTGAGTTCTTGGATTCTGAAGGTTCCACCAACGAGAAAGGCATCTTTTGCCATTTACGTGTCTATCAGGATTTGAAAGTCTTTCCCAAAGTTTTGATTTGCGAGACGAAGCCAGGTGTTAAAACGGTCATTGAAAAAGAGCTGTACATCGAGAGAATTTTCCGCAGCCCCGATGGAGAGTCAAAAGTTCCCGTGATTTCAGGGCTCCCATCAGGCACAATCGTACATGCGGTCAGGCAAACAATAGTTCCAACTCCAATTGAAGATGGAATTTGGCAGGCAAAGTGGACCGCGACTCTTCAGATTGAACTCGACGGGGAGTTGGCGGCATCTGGTAAGACGGACTATTTTCCCATCACTGTCGTTGATTTAGGGAACACCGAAACTCCAGTGGCGGTCACAAACAAAATTATCCGCCGCATTCGCTTGCCTGTCAGATTTCCTCAAAAAGTCCACTTCGGACGCATTCCGACCGGCGAAACGAGGAAACGCTCCCTGTTCTTATCAAGTGCTGCCGAATCAACATTTCGACTGAAAGTAGAGAGTTCATCACTACCTAACAACGTAAGAGTCAGCGTTCCTAAAAAACTTTCAACGCAGTACAAGGTTGACGTTTTTGTTGAAGGACTTCCGCCGGGTGACTGGAGCGAGAAACTCACACTGACAACAGATTTCGAGGAACAACCGGAAATCGAAGTCGAACTCAGAGCGATTTTCGTAAAGCCTGCCAACGATTGACCTTGCCCAATTTTTCGATATTGCCTTACGATTCCCCACTCAATAACTTTGAATGATCGGACATCGAGAACTTTTACGAGACACTCGACGTGTGGTGAACACTCTCAATTCAAAACTGTTAATAAGGCCCTGAAATGAGTTCAGGTGATCGAGACTGGGCGAGTTTCCCTGCGACAGATCGACTTAACAAACGATCAGTCTCGGCAAGTCAGACTGTCCCCTTGGGTCTTGAGCAAGCGGTTCAAACTTCGACCGATTGGCTCTTCAACCAGCAATCTGCAGAGGGTTACTGGATGGGCGAACTTGAAGGGGATTCGATTCTTCAGTCCGAGTATATCCTTCTCTTAACTTGGCTGGGGCGTTCCGATTCAGAGATCGTTCAGAAGTGTGCTCACGATGTCCTCAATCATCAACTCCCCGAAGGTGGCTGGTCACTGTACCCAGGTGGTCCTCTGGAAATGAGCGGTTCTGTCAAAGCATATTGGGTACTCAAAATTGCAGGCCACGATCCTGCATCAGAGCCACTCGTTCGCGCCAAAAATGCAATTTTAGCGGCGGGTGGAGCCGAACGTGTGAACAGTTTTACGCGTTACTACATGGCGCTACTTGGAATCATCTCGTATCAAAAGTGTCCAGCTGTTCCACCAGAACTGATGCTGCTGCCCAACTGGTGTCCGATTAACATCTATGAAATGTCAGCCTGGTCACGGACGATTGTTGTTCCATTAAGTTTGCTCTGGGCATTTCAACCGAAGACAGAGTTGGCAGCCACGCACCACATCGACGAACTTTTCGTAAACTCTCCACGAAACATGCCGACGACGATGCCTCCGTCGGAACAACTCGATGGCCTAAAATCTCGATCCTGGATTCCCTGGTCAGCTCTGTTTCGAGGCATCGACCGAACTTGGAAATTCGTTGAACGTCTTCACCTCAACCCATTCCGAAAACGCTCCATCAAGAAAGCAGAGGAGTGGATACTCGCTCGGCTGGAAAAGAGCGACGGCCTCGGAGCAATTTTCCCTCCGATCATCTGGAGCATCATCGGTCTGCGCTGCCGGGGCTATGCAGAAGATTCCCCCGAAATTGAGTCCGCCTTGGACGAACTGGAAAAGTTGACGATCGAAGAGGGTGAATCTGCACACTTAGAACCGTGTCATTCACCGGTTTGGGATACATCCATCGCAATCAACGCTCTCCGTGAGGCAAACGTCCCGGCTAACGATCCTCGAATGCGAACAGCGGTGGACTGGCTTCTCTCCAAAGAAGT
>DAOUPA010000453.1 GCA_030626405.1 Planctomicrobium sp. | reverse complement strand
TGCTCGGCGGCGCGGGTGACTTTTTTTCAGTGAAATTCCCCAGCGTTGAAGTGCATTCCACAACGTCTGGATGTTGCCAGGGAGACAAAGTTGAGAATGCAGCTGCATCAGCGTCACACTCGAATTCTCATCGATCACTTTTAAGATCGCTTCTTGATGCGGATCCAGTTTTCGTTTCGGTCCTACTTCGCCTTCTCGTGGCTTGAGGCTGCCGGTTTCTTCTCGCAGGTGGATCCAACTGTAAATGGTCGGCTCTGTCACAGAGTATTTTCCAGCCGCATCAGAAACAGACATCCCACCATCAATGTCATGAATGACACGAGACCGCAAATCAAGCGAATAACTACCAGCCATCTCTTCCTCCTTGAAATCTGACGGACTCAAGAAGTCTACTCGAAAACAACAAATCGAGTTAAGAGGAATTCTGAAAGTGCTCTAAAGCAAGCAGATTCACTGGGGCGAAAGTTCTCTTGATCGACTTGTTTCTCGAATTAAAACTGCGCGTACTCGCACAACCGCGCGCGTCTATGTCACGCATTGGAATTGCCTGCCCCTCCTGTGGCACGAAAGATTAGGCAGTCCTTAAAAGAATACGAAAATTGGTATTGGATTTGCGAATAGAGACTTGGGCCGGGGCGGGCGATTTTGTCCGCCGTTCATCTCTCACTTGGAGGCGGAATTGTGACACGTTATCGGTACGAGACGATCACTGATCAGGATACGGACTCTCTGAATCGTCTCCTGATGCAGGGTTGGCGACCTGTTCGAGAAACGGTATCCAGGACGGGCAGCGGGGCAGACAGCGGCGAGCAGGTTATGGTACTGCTCGAACGGGATGATGAGCTCCCGATCTTCTCGGCGGAAACCCTCCCTGGCGGAATGTTGCTGGAGGAGTTTCGTCAAAGTGATGTCTTCGATGGCTGCGCAGATAACGAGGTGAGAGAGATTATCGCGGCGTGTGAGGTCGTTCGTCATCTGGAAGGAGAAACCGTTCTCTCAGAGGATAGTGAGGAGTTTGGACTCTACATGATCCTCTCCGGGGAAGTGGAAATCCACTTGCCAAACGTCGATTCAGTCCCAACTGAAGAGACATTGATCTGCACACTCGGTTTTGGAGAACTTTTCGGAGAAGTCTCGTTTTTCGGGGAGGTTAACCATAGAGGCGTGGTTCTGGCAAAAACAGATGTGCGTATTCTTTGGCTTCGGCGAGAATCGTATGAGCATCTTTTGCAGTCTGAGTCCGCAGCAGCTGTCAGACTTGTTCTGAATATCTCGCGGCTACTTGCAAAGCGGCTTCATCAAACTGACCACTGGATCTGGTCCCTGCTTCGCGAAGAACAGAATGCCAAACTCAATCAAAACTGGCGGAAGTTTCGCGAGAACGTACGACTTTCTGACGACAAACCGGGCGGATTTTTCAAAGCCGGTTGGTCTTTTGGCTGAAGTTGACCTTAGCATTCAGCTTGCTTGACAAAGATGCAAGCAGTGAAGATCAACAGTCGTTTTCTTGAATATGCTCCTGGAAAAACCAGCGGTCGAGGACGATGTGCCTGGAGAACCAACGAGACCTCAGCAGAAGTCTTCCAACTGAATTGCGAAAAGATGAGATCACATTGTTGGTCGTCTGATGCGAGGACGCACATCTGAAACGATGTCGCACCCAGTCTTCGTAAGCTCGCAACTGTTCTACTCCATACTCTCCTCTGGAGTCTTCGAGGACCTTCGCGGCGTAAAGTCCAGACTCGACCGCAGGTCGAATCCCTTCACCACTCGCTGGGTTTGCCAATCCCGCTGAGTCACCAATGAGTAATAGTCTATCGAACACGACAAAGTTCTGACGGCACGCCAGGCGATAGGCATGCCCATGCATTCGCTCGGGAATCTGGATATTCAAAACATCGTTCCTTGATAGTTCATGAATCAGCCGAGACAGATCGACCTTCATTTGTTCTGGATTTGTGTGTCCCAACCCGATATTCAAATAATTGCCTTTTCGAAAGCACCAACCGTATCCGTTAAGGTCAGGACAAAAGAAAAGTTGAGGAACCGGCCCAGTGACTCCAACTTTTCGACATTCCTCGGAGTTGAGTTCAAATTCTACTTCCTGGGCCGTGACCAACGGTGCGACTGATTCATTATTGAAGCCTGCAAGTCGAGTGACCGGACAGAAATTCCCACCCGCGCCGATAAGTACATGAGCCTTAATTTCGTTGTTTACTATCCAATGGTTTCCGTCATTATGGAGTTCTCTTACAGGTGTGCCGGTCATCAATTGGGCACCACATCGACGAAGAAGATAGTGGTCGAATTCGCTTCGTCGGATGCCATAGCTCACAGTTTTGTTGTAGGAAGTCGTAATAGATGAGTGACCAAGAACACTGGTTTTGAACCCAGTTATTGGTTGTAGTATTTGACGACCTTGGTAATCACTGATGTCGATGGACAACATCTTGAGAACAGGAGGTGTGATCCAGCCTGCGCAAGTCTTTTCTCGCGGGAATTCAGCACGATCAATGATCAACACCTTCTTTCCCGATTCCTTCAATCCCCAGGCACAGGACGACCCCGCGGGCCCGCCGCCAACGATCACGACATCATATTCTTTCATGAGATGACTCCTCGATTTCAGGCAATATCGAGACCAGAGACCTGACTAAAAAATAATCGCAATACACCGAGATTTTTCAAACATTGATGAATCATGCTCATCAGCGTCACTTGTAAATATGGTTGCGTGTGCTCGGAAGTGAGTGGCTGGTCGGTGGAGCGAATAAAATTTGGTAAAGCTGCAACCAGCCTGTCTGAAACACAGCAATTGAAGATGAAAGATAAAATCGCCACATTCGGACAAACTCTTCATCAAACATTTGACGGACTGTTTCGGCAGATTGTTCAAACCGATCAAGCCAATGACGCAGTGTCAATGCATAATGCGATTGAAGATTCTCGATATCGAAGACATTCAATTCGTTGGGTTCGAATAGTTCCATTGCTTGTTTGAGAGAGGGAGGCTGTGCGCCTGGAAAGATTTTACATGCGGTCCACCGATCAAGCGGTCGTTGCCAATTGACTCCAATGGAGTGAATCAAGCCGCGACCATGAGGTGTTAAAGAATCACGAATAATCTGTCCGAATTTTTGATAATTCTCAGGACCAACATGCTCCAACATTCCGACCGAGACAAAAGCATCACAATCTCCTCGAATGTTTCGCCAATCATCTTCGATAAATGAAACCTTTTGAGAGAGTCCGGTTCTCCGAGCTTGAGATCGCGCGAAAGAAAGTTGCTCGGGAGAAATGTTATAGGCAATGACAGACACGCCATAATGCCTGGCCATGTGCATCGCTAACGCCCCCCAACCACACCCCGCCTCAATCACTCTGTCTCCTGGGCGGAGACAAAGCTTGCGGCAGATGTAATCCATCTTAGCGATTTGTGCCTCTTCCAAAGATGCTTCGGGAGATTCAAAATATGCACAGGTATAGAGCATCTGCTCATCCAGCCACAACCGATAAAAATCATTCCCCAAGTCATAATGTTGATGTACATTATCGCGTGCTGCCGTGAGTGAACGCGACCGTTTTGAAAGCCGAGTGAGCAGTTTTTCAAACTTTGAATCAGACTCTCGATCCCGCCAAGCTTGAAAGAGTATCTCAAGCAGTTCAGTAAGGGAATTTTCGATCTGGATCTCGCCTTTGACGTATCTCTCAGCGAATTCAAAATCGGGACTTAAGATGATTTTCCAAAGGCTAGATCTTTTGGTGATGCGAATTCGATGCATCTCATTGTCATGCCGTCGAATGATCTGTCCATCCCATAATTCAACAGCCAGTTGTGGATCTCCGATGCTCTTTAAGAGCTTCTGGATGAGCCATCTCTCAAACGCAGTGCTGACTTTCGACGTCGTGTGTTGGTGAACTCCATTTGTTTCTGCGGTCAGTCCCATTTTTTTCGAAACAGAGTCATTTACTATTTCAAGTGGAGTGTTCTCTGACGACATCATGAATCCTCACTTTTTAGTGGACTTTCACCTTGTCCTGAACGACAATCTGCTACCTGTCGCTTGACATGATCGACCCCGGACCAAGCGATTATCGAGAGAGCCGGTTTCTTAACGTTTCGGACCCCCCGTAACAGCTGACCATTGAAGCTCGCTGAGAGACCATTCCTTTCCTCTTTCGAACTCACCGACGAGACCTACGACGATGCCGTATCCAAACAAAGACCAAGACAAGGACTGTCAAAATTATATATTCAGGAAGTTCAAAATTCATGAGCGCCATTTCCTTTTCATAAATTCTCTCTCAGAAACTTCACAAACGACACGCCGACCCCAGATCTGAACTCCTGTGGAACATGTACTCCCGACGCCCCAGTTGTCCCAATACAACGTGTGAGAGCCGCAAATGAGGTCCTTGCAGGTCTTATACCAATATCAATGAGCTGGTAACAAACTCATTTCATAGATTTAATGTGAGCGTTATCGCACAACAAACGTGCGTATTTCGCCCTAAATTTTCACATAGCAGTCAAATGAAATGAACAAGAAACAAACGACCACTGATAATTGTACCTTATATGACGAATGGAAAAGAGGATTTCAGAAATCGCATAGGATTTGCAGGTCTGTTTGAAGCGTTGCAAATTCTCTGATAACTGATTGAGCAGTTCGGTTGTGGACCCACATTAAGATGAGTAAGTATGTCAATTGAACCTACCTACCCTCCTTTGATTTCTCTTTTGCTCGATCCGGAAGCTTATCCGCATCCTGTGGAGTCAGTACGTGTTCTGGAAACGCACATTTCCTGGGTGCTTCTCACGGGGGACTTTGCGTATAAAATCAAGAAACCTGTTCACCTGGAATTTCTGGACTTTTCATCACTTCAGTCAAGAAGGTACTTCTGCGATGAGGAATTACGCTTAAACAGACGATTTATAGACGATCTCTACCTTAACGTTGTGTCGATTGTCGCCGAAGGGGAAAGATTGGTTGTTGGAGGTCCAGGTGAGCCGATTGAGTTTGCTGTGCAGATGCGTCAGTTTGACCAACGGGATCTTGCTAATCAGATGTTGACAGACGAGAGGTTGAAGCAATCAGAAATCGATAAATTTGCTGTCGATCTAGCTGGTCTACATGAGGTCGCCCGTCCGGTTTTTATTGAAGAAGCTGACCTCTTGAGACAAATCCATGAACCAGTCGCGGAGAATTTTCGTGAACTCCAAAAGGTGTTGAAAGAAGCTGAATTCAGCGAGATTCTGAACAACCTCGAAAGATGGTCATTGACAGCAGGAAAATATCATTCGAAAAACTTCAACGCGCGACATTCTCAAGGCTTCACCCGCGAATGCCACGGTGACCTACACCTCGGAAACATCGTTTATTGGCAAGGAGCTCTGACGCCTTTTGACTGCATCGAATTTAACGAGTCGTTTCGTAACATTGATGTGATGAACGAAATTGCGTTCCTGGTCATGGACCTCGAAGATCATGGTCGAATCGATCTTGCTCGCTCGTTTTTGA
>DAOUPA010000604.1 GCA_030626405.1 Planctomicrobium sp. | reverse complement strand
TTGGGAGATTCATTACTCTGGAAAGCCCGCTCGGTGATCAAACACTTGGATTAGTTCGTCGTACTGCTCTCGAACTTCAAAGTATTGCGGAACAGGAAGACCGTAAGGCGTACCTCATTCTGGATCTCAAGCCAGGAACGACCGAGTTCCACAATGCCTTCGCAATGGCAGACTTCTTGACAGGTTCAACGATTCGGAACGTTACGACAGTCGTCTGGATTTCTGAAGCAGTCACCGGGAACAATGTTCTCGTAGCTTTGGCATGTAATGAAGTGGTCCTGAGTCAGGATGCAACTTTAGGTGATATGGGACGAGGCGAAATTGTTGCCGAAGATCGTCAAGAAATTGTGCAGTCGATTGTCGCCAAACGAAAAAACTCACGAGTCACGGCGCCCTTGGCGACAGCATTAATGAACCCGGCAGCCTCGCTGGTGAAGGCAACGATTGAAATCAAAGAAGGAGAAAATGAAACGCGATTGATGTCCGCGCAGGAAGCGACAAAGTTGCTCGACATGGGAACCGTAATCAAAGAGCAAATCACCATAAAAGAACCGGGAACACCTGGAATTATTTCTGGTCGCGACTCACAATCACATCAAATCCTGGCAACTCGAATCGTCAAAAATCGACGTGAACTTGCCGAGGCATTTCAACTGCCTGTTGATGCAGTCAGAGAATTGGTCGTTCCCGATGCTCTGACGAATGTTGCCTACATTCAACTGCATGACGAGATTGACCGCGTCTTCCACTCATTTGCGCTGAACCAAATTGATCGCGCCATCGCAAAGGGGGCGGAGACCATCATCTTCGAGATCGACACTCCCGGTGGAATGTTGGACGTTTGTATGGATCTCTCGTCACGGATCATTCGTCTCAACGAATCAGGAATTCGCACGATTGCATACATTCCGCGTGAAGCGATCAGTGGTGGGGCAATTATTTCTGTTGCTTGTACAGAAATTTACATGCAGCCGGATGCTACGATTGGAGATTCCATGCCGATCAGCCTGACGGCAGGCGGAGGGTTTGTTCATGCTGATCCAAAAATTCTCAGCGTGTTACTTGAACATATGCGCATGTTGGCAGAGAAAACAGACCGACCAACCGTGATCATCGAAGGTTTTTGCGATGCTAAACTTGAAGCGTTCGAGGTGACGCACAAAGCGACCGGACGCAAGTGGTACATGTCTGAAGATGAAATCCACAAAGCGAATGGAGAGTGGATCAAAGGACCGCGCGTTCCGGAGTCGCGACCTGAAGTTGCGGTCTTTGTGAATGGAAGACGCGCCCACGAGTTGATGATTGCAGTCGCTCCTGTCAGCGGACTCGGTGAACTGAAAGAACGGTTAGGGATTCCGTCAGAGTTGGAGTTTCAAGCAGTTGAACGCTCTTGGATCGATTCGCTTGTTTTCTACTTAAACAATGAATGGGTGACGGGCATGCTTTTCTTTCTTGCGATCGTTTGCATCTATGTCGAGATGGCAACAATGACCGGTTTTTTTGGAATCCTTGCTGCTTCTGCATTTGGTGTCTTTTTCTGGAGTCGCATGCTCGGAGGCACGGCATCCTCTCTGGAGTTGGCAATGTTTGTACTCGGATTGGGTTGCCTGGCGCTCGAGATATTTGTGATCCCTGGCTTTGGAGTTTTTGGGGTTTCTGGGATTTTAATGCTCGTCGGCTCCCTGGTCATGGCCAGCATGACCATCAGTGGCCTCGGAATACAATACGATATGGGACAGGCGGTCGTGTCTTTCGCTCCGTTTGCAGCATCCATGGTGGGGGTCATTATCTTTGCAACATTTATAGGCAAATATTTACCACATATCCCGGTGCTGAACAACATGATTCTTTCGCCACCGAACGCTCCACTTGAATCCGATGAAGTCCGGCTTCGAAATTCGAACGTGATCCAGTATTCCGAACTCGTCGGTGCCGCAGGAACAGCGATCACCGTCCTGCGACCAGCGGGTAAGGCGCAGATTGATGGACATCTTTATGATGTCGTCAGCGACGGTCCTTACATCCCGGACGGAACAACAATCGAAGTTGTACAAGTTCAAGGAAACCGGATTGTCGTGCGCGAAGAAATGAACGTGTAACGAGCAAAATTACAAAGGTTTCACCGCTCACTTCAACTGAACGGTGAAAGATTAGACTTCTGATTGAGAGTAAGAGTTTCAATAACTCTCAGACAATCAGCATTGCGTCGCCGTAGCTGAAGAACCGGTAGCGCTCTCTGATCGCTTCTTCGTAAGCTTTCAAAATGAGTTCACGATTTGCGAATGTGCAGACCAGAACCAGCAGTGTTGATTTCGGTAGGTGAAAATTTGTTAGCAAGGAATCGACGATCTTGAACTCGTAATGTGGGCGGATGAAGAGGTTTGTCTCACCCTGCCATGGTTCAAGTTCTCCCTGGCCAGCAACGGCTTCAAGCGTTCGTACCGATGTTGTTCCTATCGCGATAACGCGACCATTCTCGCTTTGAGTCTTCTTGACAGCTTCGACGGTTTCTTCTGGAAGTTCGCACCATTCGAAGTGCATTTCGTGATCATCGAGGAGGTCAACCTTCACCGGACGGAATGTCCCCAAGCCGACATGCAATGTGACGTTCGCAGTCTTGACGCCTCTTTGCTCGCAAGCCTCAATTACTTCTGTCGTAAAGTGCAAACCGGCAGTCGGTGCAGCCACGGCACCTGGATGTTTGGCGTAGAGTGTTTGATAACGCTCGAAGTCTGCGGCTTCGGCATCACGCTGCATGTAATGCGGCAGCGGCATTGTTCCGAATTGAGCGAGTAGTTCCAACGTTGGCAACTTACACTGAGGACGAACAATCCATTCGCCACCATCGCATTTATTTAGCAAAATGAGTGTGAGTGTTGGTGCCGAATTGCCCGTTGAGGGGGTGAGAGCGATTTCCTCGCCCGGCGTCAGTTTTCCGCGTGTTTTTCCTATGATCCTCCAGCAACCATTTTCTTCTTCACGAAGATAAAGCCCTTCCCACTTTCCCCCTGTGGAAGCGCGCGTTCCCACCAACTTCGCCGGGACAACGCGAGTGTTGTTCATGACAAGCAAGTCACTTGGATGGAGAAAATCAGGCAGATCGCTGAACCGATGGTGGCTAATATTGCTGGTCGCACGGTTCACAACCATCAATCGCGACTGATCCCGACGCTCCGCCGGAACCTGCGCAATCAAGTCTTCGGGAAGCGTGTAGTCATAGTCGTGTATGGAATCAGAATCGTACATCGCAGAAGAATATCAACTTGCCGCTCACTGACCACCCAAGGTGCCTCGGTTCGGCATAGCGAATTCAGCCAATGAGAGACAACCGGTTGTAACAATCACTCGATGACTCCTGTGTGACAAGTGAATCGGTGTCGGGTATTCTATCTGCCGTGGAACTTCACAGACTGATGACCTTGTACTCACTCAATTGTGAACTGGTGCGTTAGTATTCATTTCATTCAAAGTTGATAAGGACCAATTGACGTTTCGATGGAACATTCCCCGCAAAAGACTTCAAAAAAACTGATGTCTAGTACTACAGTTGCACTTCCCTTATTTTGCCTGAAAGTCTATCTTTCCGTTGGGACATGGCAGGAGGGCAAGGATGCCGACAGAGTTGGAAGTGAACAAGTGGATTGAAGAAGTTGACGTGGCGGCTGCGAGGATTGCACCACGTTTTTCGCGGAAGGATTTGCGTGCTCATTCCACGCGTTACCTGCGAGGTTTGATCAGCCGTGTTGAACGCAAGAATGGT
>DAOUPA010000362.1 GCA_030626405.1 Planctomicrobium sp. | reverse complement strand
TTGACAACCAACGTTGCCTCCTCCCGCAGCATACCTGCAACACATTGATCTCTTTTAAGAACTTGGAGATTCTGTCGATGAATACTCAACGAGTCGAGTTGCCTGCAATGACCCGGCAGCGATTGGAAGAGTTCCAGAAGCGCGTCCGATTCATTAAGGTTGTCGAAGGATTGCTCGCCGGGCTGTTCGGACTGACAGCATCTTACATCGCAGTCTTTGTTCTGGATCGATTCATCGATACGCCAGCGATGCTGCGAGTCCTCATCCTGATCACCGGTTCTCTCGGCATGGGATTGTTCTTTCCGCTGAAATGCCATCGCTGGATTTGGGGAACACGAACAATGGCGCAAGTCGCCGGTCTAGTGCGGCACAAGTTCCCTCGCTTGGGTGATCAGCTTTTGGGCGTCGTTGAACTGACAATGAATCAACAAAGTGCTTCGGAAAGTTCCACGCTCACTAGAGCAGCAATTGAACAGGTCGATTCTGTCGTTCGTGATCGGGATCTCGCAGATGCAGTTCCTGATCCACGCCATCGATTCTGGTTGAAAGTCGCGGCGGTTCCATTCGCATTGATGCTGGTTTGCCTGATAGTCGTCCCTGCTGCTGGATCGAATGCATTCGCCCGCTGGCTGACCCCTTGGCGTGATGTTGACCGATATACGTTCGCACAAATTGACCAACTTCCTGAGCAAATGATCGTTCCGCAGGGTGAAGAGTTTTCCCTCAAAGCAAAACTCAATTCTTCAACACGCTGGTCTCCTGAAACTGGTGTCGCTAAGTCGAGTACATTTCGTGAGCCAATCACATCCAAGCTGAAAAGTGGGGAATATGAATTCACTGTCCCACCTCAAAACGGTAAGTCGCAAGTCAGCTTGAGGATTGGGGATGTTCGCGAGTCGATTAACATTCGAACGGCGACACGCCCGGAATTGAAAGAAATGCAGGCCTCGATTCGGCTGCCTGCTTACCTTCAGTATTCACATGATTTGGAAACAGATGTTCGCGGTGGAGTCATTTCTGTTGTCAAAGGCGCCGAAGTCGATCTCACAGCAACCGTGAATCGAAACTTGGCTGAAGGCGTCGTTTCTGGAGAGAAGGCAACTGTTAAAAAAGACCGGATCGTTGTTTCCGATGTTCGAATTCAAGACTCTGAATTTCTGAATTTCAGCTGGAGAGATGAAATCGGATTGACGCCGAAGAATGCCTTCAAACTCAAAATCAACGCAGTTGAAGACGCAGAGCCGGCTGTCTACTGTCAACAGGTCGATCCGAAGCAGATTGTGCTCTCCACCGAGACTTTGACCTTCGATCTCTCTGCAAACGACGACTTTGGCCTGAAGAAAATCGGGCTACACTGGGAAGGCGTTCATGACGCTTCACATAATCCTGATCCTGAAACAGGAGAGAAAGTCGCTAATGTCGGTCACCCCGAAGAAGTCACGATGACTGCCACGACAACGTTCTCCGCTGAAAGCGATGGCGTTCGCCCGCAAACCTTAAAAGTGCGAGCCTTCGCTGAAGACTATCACCCTGAACGGGGACGCGCTTATTCCCCGACTTACATCATCCATGTCATGTCCCCGCAGGATCACGCAATCTGGATTGCAAACCAACTCCGCCGCTGGGCGAGCCTTGCTGATGATGTGTATGAAGAAGAAGTTCGCCTGCACGACGCGAATCGTGAATTACGAAGACGGTCTCCGGAAGAACTGCAAACCAAGATGAGTCAGCAGCAGTTAAAAGGACAGGCAGCCGCCGAGAAATCGAATGCCATGCGGCTCGACGCGGTGACGACTCAGGGCGAAGTCCTCATCAAACAGGCAATTCGCAACCCGGAAATGCTTGTGGGACACTTGGAAACATGGGCGGAAGCATTGAAGCAATTGCGGGAAATGTCCGACCATCGCATGCCTTCAATTGCCGACTTGATTACCGACGCCACCCAGGCAAAAGCGAAACCAAAACCAGGATCAGGCAAAGCCAGCAAGTCCAAACCCGGTCCAAAGGTCGGGAACAACCGGAACCAACAAACTGGCAAGGGTGGAGCGAAGAGCGAAGAGGAAGGAAAGCCCGTACAAAAAGCTCCGAGCATTAATGATGTCGAATCAGGCTTCAACAAACCTAATGAGGCTGAGGCTGGAAAGCCCAAGAAGAAAAAACCAAGCACTGGGAAATTAGGTTTGCCCAGCACCGTTCTTAATGGCGGACCAAAGCCTGATAAGAAAGACAACAAAGAAGAAGAGGAACCTCAGGAACAGATCGATGAAGCCGTGGAACTTCAAGCAGGACTGATTGAAGACTTCAACAAAATTCGCGAAGACCTTCAGGCCATCCTCAACGATTTGGAAAACAGTACATTTGTCAAACGACTCAAAGCTGCGTCACGACGACAAACTGAAATCTCAAAAAGTTTGAATCGAACACTCTTCAAAGGCTTTGGGATGAATTCCAGTAAGTTGGAACAGAATCAAGTTGCACAATTGGAAAGCATTGCCGAATCAGAAGTCGCCCAGAGCCGAAACGTTTGGACAATTCATTCGGACCTCAAGGCTTACTTCGGACGCAAGCAAGAAGAAAAGCTCAAACGCATTCTGGACGAAATGAATGAACTGGAACCGGTTGACGAACTCAATGCACTTGGAGAACGTGTTCGCGAGAATCTCTCTGGAGAAGCAATCGTACGAGCAGAGTACTGGGCAGACACATTCGACCGCTGGGCGGAGGAAATGGTCTCGCCGTCTCAATGTGGAGCCTGCAAAGGAGGCAACGCAGTCAGCCTACCGCCAGCGATTGTTCTGGAAGTGATGCGAATCATTGAAGCGGAGATGGATCTGCGAGAGGAAACTCGCTCACTTGAACAAGCCAAAGTGGCAATGGAAGTCGACAAGCACGACGCCCGCGCCAAGCAGCAATCGAAAACTCAAATCGACATTTACGAGCGGACCGAAAATGTCATCAAGGACATTCGAGCACTTCCTGATGGAGAAAAGAACTTCGGGAAAGAACTGGAAATTGTCGGTATGGCTGCAATTGCCATGGAAGACGCCAGTCTCATCCTCTACCGACCAGATACTGGCCCAGAAGCAATCGCTGCCGAAACTGAAGCCATCGAAATGTTACTCCAATCGAAACGCGCCAACCCCAAAGGTGGCGGTGGCGGAGGGGGTTCGTCTCCAGGCGGTGGAGGAGATGGTGATACGCAACGTGCCGCACTCGCCACGATTGGTGGAACTTCAGATCTCAACGCGAAAGTCAAAAATCGCACCGTTGAACAATCAAGCGGCACAACGTCCGGAAAACTTCCAGAAGAATTCCGCGACGGCCTGGATGCCTTCTTCAACGCTTTGGAGACCCAAAATTGATGAGATTTTCTCCAGCGTTATTACAAATCATTTCGGTCAACTTGAACACTCGTCTGCTTTGCATCGGTCTGCTTTCTATCGCATTCAGTACCGCGTCCTTGCCTGGGCTGCTTTGCGCACAAGATACAGAACTCCGTTTCGGTGAAGATGTTCCCACCGAAGTTGAAGATGTGTACCAGCGCGGCCTGAACTGGCTCGTTGAAAACCAAGCCGAAGATGGTGGCTGGAGTGGATCACGTTCTGGTCGTGGTGGGGGTGTCGGAAATTCTGGAATCACCGGCATGTGCATCATGGCATTTCTCGCCAGTGGAGAAGATCCGAACTTCGGGAAGTACCACAAGAACATCTGCGCCGCCGTTCGAAGTATCATTCGAGGTCAAGATCAGAAAACTGGATACCTGCCCGGCAGCATGTACCACCATGGCTTTGCAATGCTTGGACTTTCAGAAGTCTACGGCGTCCTTGATGACGATCTCGTTTGGCAGGGGGAAGCCGACACCAAAAACAAACGGACCATCGGCGAGGCACTCGAACTTGCCGTGCGATGTGCCACGACATCCCAGAAGAACAATCAATGGGGGGCCTGGCGCTATTCCCCAGAGTCAAACGATGCCGACACATCTGTTTCCGGCGCTGTTCTCATGGGACTTCTAGCGGCGAGAAACGCGGGCATCAAAGTTCCTGACGAATCCATGGACAAGGCGCTGGAATACTTTCAGAAAATGACGACAAAGCAGGGAAGCGTTGGCTATTCCGGCATCGGCGGTGGTGGATCTAAAAACCTGCAGGCAATTTCAACGCTCGTTTTGTCAATTGGTCACCGCAAAGATGTCGAGCAATACGAAGGGCTCACCCGACAGGTCAAAGGCAGCATCGAATACCCTGGAAACAGCTATCCGTATTATTTTCGATACTATATGGCTCAGGCATTGTTTCAGGCAGACTTTGATTCCTGGAAGAAGTGGAACCGCCTCACCATGCGTCAGTTGAAGGATCAACAGAGCGACGACGGCAGTTTCAAAAGTTCACACGGCGAAGCCTATGGCACGGCAATGTCGATGCTGGCTTTAGCCCTCAATTATCGTTTTCTCCCGATCTACGAGCGATAAAAATTCAATACGGTCTCAGATATTTCTGTAAGGTCAGATGAGATGAAGAATGTTTTCGCGGTGCTGGCGTTTCTCAGTTGCATGCTGATTTCTCAAGTCGGGATTGCTCAAGTTGCTCTAGAGGTCGTTGACCAAAAGGCCGTACAGGCAGTCGAAAAGAAACTCCAGTCCCTACTGGGAGAGAGTACCGGTCCCGCAACACCTGACGCATCGCTCAATGCCACAGGTCACAAACCGGAAACCACCCTTTACTGGGGTTCGGGAGATTCTCTCACAGGCAAACTGATCACTTCCGACTCTGGGACTCTCGTCTGGAAGTCTTCTCTCTTTGTTGATCCACTGAAAATTAAAACCTCGGCTTTGACGGCAGTTCGGTTTCCAGACTCGCAAGATTCGAAACTTACGAATGAACCATTCCGCATTTCGATGTCGAACGGAGACGTCCTCTTTGGGAAATTGATCGCTGCGACAGAAAAAACGATTCAATTCCAGAGCCAGCGCCACGGGAAGTTTCATCTCCACCGCGACAAGATTGACAGCATCAAGCGAGTCGATACGCCCGATCTCATTTACCTCGGCCCCCGCGGACTCGATGGTTGGGCCACTCCACAGAAAACCGACAAGCAGTCGGCATGGCACGCGTTAAGCAATGGTCACTTGTCAACAACCGCTCCTGATCGCGCGATTTTTCGTCAGTTAGACTTTCCAGACAAGTGCGAAATTGAATTCATCATCGAGTCATCAAAGCTGCCTTCTTTTGTCTTTGCGTTTGGCCAAAATCGCATCAACGGCTTACGAGTTGAAACTTGGGAAGATGTCCTGGTTGTTCTCTCTCGGTTTCAATTCGTTGAAGTCGATTCTCTGAATGCAGACGCAAAGCGAATCCACTTACATATGTTCCTCAATCAGGCTGAAAACAGGCTCTCGCTTTATTCAAACTCCGGAAGGAAACTTAATGAAATCGTCGACAAGCGTCGATTCTTCAAACCGACCGGAATTCAACTTTGGAATAAAGATGGAGATCTGACTCTCAAATACCTTCGAGTCGATCGCTGGAATGGGGAACTTCCCAAACCGCTGAAAATCGGGCAAAACCGAATTCAAACTCTTGATGGGCAAGTCATCTATGGCCCGCTCCCGGTCTTTAAAGAAGGGGCGAAGTCGATCTCCATCACGGCTGAGGGCACTCAACATGAATTAACAATCGAGCAGATGTCGAACATCGTTGTCAACGACGGAATTCCTCGAAAAGAAGATCTCGGCCCGATGCACGTTGCCTGGAAAGAAGGTGGGTTTGTCACCGGAGCCATCGAGTCATTGACGGAGAACGGGATTTCATTTCGAACCGCTTACTCCGACAATCCCATTAAATCTAGCCTGGAAGGTGTTCAACGAATCAGCTTCCCGAATACTGACAAAGCACCGGAAAAAACGGACCAACTCTTCTTCACAGGTGGTTCGCTGCACGGGAGTCTTGTCGTTGACGATCAAACAGACGAACCGATTCGCTGGACTCCCGTGGGAGGACTCACAGCTAGTGCTCTTGCAACAGATGGAGACGCGCGCTTCCTTCGAGCCGAGAAAGGTCAGGATGTTGTCATCGACGAAAAAGCCTATCCGGATGTGCTCTACCTCGTGAACGGGGACATCGTTCCATGCCTGATTAAAAAAGTGACTGAAGAAACCCTCTTTGCTACCATTCCGTTTTCAATGCTTGAAGAAATTCCAACGAGCGAAATCAAGGCCGTTGAATTCTCTTCCGAGGGAAAAATCACACAGTCTGATTTTACTGAGGAAGGATGGAAACGAATCCTCGGGCGACCAAGTAAAACAGAGACATCGCTCACATTCCGGACTTCCGGAGGGTATGGCCACGAGTCCATATTAACCGGGGATGTTGTGAAGTTCCGTCTCAATTGGGGACCGCAGCAGTTTTCTAAATTAATCGTCCAAATGTACGGGGAGCGGCTTGGAAACGCTCAGGATGCAACGAACGTTGCGATTCACGTGAACGGCAGCCGTCTTTGGATCGAAAAGCACATTCCGCAACCACAAAACGGTGTCCGTTTCTTTAATGGCGTCAACATGAACTCGTCACGAAAAGGACGCTCTGAGGTCATCGAATCCAAAGAAGGGACTGCTGAAATCATGCTCGCCGTCCGCGATGGCAAGGTTCACGTGATCGTCAACGGAAAACTTTTGAAGGTCATCAACCTCTCCAACCGCAGAGCCCGAAAGAAGAGCCTCTCCTTTCAGGCGAACATTCAGTCTGTGACTCGAAATGTCGCCTATGGAAACAACCCTCTCACGCGAGGAATCGTGATCGAAAACTTCGAAATTCGCCATCACGATGGGAACTCTGCAAAGCAATTCATCTTGGAAGAGACTCGCGACAAGGCGTTACTCATTCCACGTTTTCGACGAGACCGTCCCTCCACGCATGTCGTTCTGGCACCGAACGGCGATATTTTAAGAGGGCAACTCATCAGCATCGATGCTCCACAAATTCGATTCGAATCGCAGCTTGAAGAATTCGGTTTCGGTCGAGAACGAATCGCTGCCGTCATTTGGCT
>DAOUPA010000192.1 GCA_030626405.1 Planctomicrobium sp. | reverse complement strand
GCTTGCGATTGTTCGCTGGAGGAAGAGTTATTTTTATCGGACGTGGAAACTTCTTCCTCGTCATACTCAAAATAGGGAGGAAGTATCTCAGGTTCAGGACGAGGCTTTCGTGGTGCTTCGACCAGTTTCATAAATGGCCCTTCTTTTTCGCAATGGCAACGAATCGATGTCTGATCCGCGTGTGCGCGACGCTCGTACCCACACGCCGGGCAGCGCCAGGTACGGCGGACATCATTTTGAATTCGGATCATCGGACCACGCATACGATCACTCTCGGCTGATTTTATTGAAATGGTGAAGGTTACAGATGCGGTTCAGAATTGACACCAACTGCTCAGCGGTCATTCTATGCACTCAGGACGATGATCGCGACCGTTCATCGTTGAGACATTGAGAAAACTTCATCCCTCTCAACACTAGTCATTCAACCCTCAACCCTAGACCCACAATATGGGCTACCGAAATCTCAAAGAGTGTGTCGACGATCTCGAAAAGCACAGTCAACTCGTGCGCATCCAGAGCGAAATTGATCCGCACCTCGAAGCTGCCGAAATACAGCGGCGCGTCTACCAGGCTGGGGGTCCAGCGATCTTTTATGAGAAAGTCATAGGTTGCCAGTTTCCGATGGTGAGCAACCTGTTCGGAACATTGGAGCGAACTCGGTTCCTGTTCCGGGACACTCTCGATCTCGTAAAGCGATTGGTGGAACTGAAAATCGATCCGACCGCCGCGATGAAGCATCCGTTGCGATACGGGAGGGCATTACCAACTGCTTGGGCGATGCAGCCGAAGTACGTCTCGCGTGGGGCGGTGAATCAGAATGAAACGACGCTCGATCAACTTCCGCAACTCGTCAGTTGGCCGGACGATGGCGGGCCGTTTGTAACACTGCCGGCAGTTTACACCGAGCACCCGGATCAGACTGGCTGGCAGAATTCAAACCTGGGGATGTATCGCATTCAACTGGCAGGAAATGAATACAACTCGAACGAAGAAGTCGGTGTTCACTACCAGATTCATCGCGGAATCGGAATTCATCATGCCGCCGCGATTCGCAAAGGAGAACCGCTCAAGGTCAACATTTTCATCGGTGGTCCGCCTGCGATTCCGTTGTCGGCAGTCATGCCGCTGCCGGAGGGGCTGTCGGAATTGACCTTTGCCGGAGCATTAGGAGGACGGCGTGTTCAACTCATCAAAACAGAGGATCACTTACCGTTGATTGCGGAAGCAGACTTCTGCATTTCCGGCACGGTTGACCCGGAGCATCTCAAACCGGAAGGCCCCTTCGGCGATCACCTCGGCTATTACAGCCTCAAGCATGATTTCCCGGTTCTGAATGTCGAGCGTGTTTATCATCGAACCGATGCCATCTGGCCGTTTACAGTCGTTGGTCGACCGCCGCAGGAAGATACTGCGTTCGGCGAAATCATTCACGAAATCACTGGACCGGCGATTCCATCAGTTCTTCCCGGTGTGAAAGCCGTTCATGCCGTCGATGCCGCTGGAGTGCATCCGCTGTTGCTCGCGATTGGCAGCGAACGATACGTTCCTTACGCAGGTGAACGAATTCCGCGGGAAATTCTCACTCAAGCGAACGCAATTCTCGGTCAGGGACAACTTTCACTGGCGAAGTATCTCTTCATCACCGCCGAAGAGGACAACCCCGAACTCGATCTCCACGATATCTCCGACTTCTTAAATCATGTCTTGAAACGAGTCGACTGGAAACGCGATTTACATTTCCAAACGAAGACAACCATCGACACACTCGACTATTCCGGTGATGGTTTTAACGCTGGCTCCAAAGTCGTGATCGCCGCAGCAGGCAATGTGAAACGCGAACTGCCGACCGAAATCCCATCCAACTTATCTCTGCCGACCGATTTCAGTGATCCCAAAGTTGTGTTACCTGGAATCCTGGCAGTGAAAGCACCTGCGTGCCGGGAACAGTCGGATGGAGTTCTCGACAAGTTTTGCAAAAGCATTCGCCTCGATGATCCCATCAATAAATTTCCGCTATTGCTGCTCGTCGATGATTCCGAATTCACGGCTCGTACGTTGAACAACTTCCTCTGGGTGACATTCACTCGCTCGAATCCTGCCAACGACATCGGTGGAATTGGTGCCTTCATCGAAAACAAACACTGGGGCTGCCGAGGTTCGCTCGTCATCGATGCCCGAATCAAACCGCACCACGCACCTCCACTGATCGAAGATCCCAAAATCACCGCCCGCGTCAATCAACTCGCCGCTCCCAGCGGTCCGCTGCATGGGCTGATTTAGTCTCAGCGTCAGCCAATCACATTCTCTCGTAGACAATGTACTTCAAGGTGCCGGTCAATCTGTTAGAACCGGTACATGCTGAACCGCGCGACCACTTGTTTCCGTCATTCTGGCGAGGGTATGGACCACGGGCGTGAAACGTTGTAAATCGTAGCGTACGGTCTCTTTAAGAGTGATTTGTGGACGTTTTCGGCCACGCGATTTTCACCGGACCGACGATGCTGTTTAACAGTTACACATTTTGGATTTTCTTTGGCTGCCTGTTTGTGATTTATCATCGCTTGCAGAGACGCAACCAGAACATCGTTTTGTTGATTGGCAGCTATGTTTTTTATGGATGCTGGGATTGGCGATTCCTGGGCTTGATTGCACTCTCGACGATTGTCGATTACTGCGTGGCTCTTGCGATTACTGGGAGCACAGAACAGAGGAGGCGCAAACTCCTGCTTGCGGTTTCGATCTGTGCGAACCTTGGGATCCTTCTGTTCTTCAAATACTACGGCTTCTTCGCTGGTGAACTTGAGGTGCTGCTGACGAACATCGGCGTGCCTGCGATGTTACCGACGCTGAATATCGTTCTGCCGGTCGGGATTTCGTTTTATACGTTCCAGACGATGAGTTACACAATTGACGTCTACCGTGGCGACTGTAAGGCGACGCGAAGTATTCTCGATTTCGCGGTGTATGTTTCGTTCTTTCCGCAACTTGTCGCCGGACCGATTGAACGAGCCAGCCACTTCTTACCGCAGGTGCAGAAGACGAGAGTACACGCTTCAACCGATTTCCGGGATGGTTTGTTTCTGATATTGAGCGGGCTCTTCCGCAAAGTTGTGATCGCCGACAACATGGCTCCGCTGGCGAATGTCATTTTTTCGACGAGCGCTGCCGATCTCAGTGGAGCAGAAATCTTGTTGGGAGTTTATGCGTTTGCGTTCCAGATTTATGGCGACTTCTCAGGCTATTCGCAAATCGCACGCGGAACCGCAAAATGGCTTGGTTTCGACTTAATGGTCAACTTTGCACGTCCTTACTTCGCACTTTCTGCCAGTGATTTCTGGAGACGCTGGCACATCAGCCTTTCACAATGGCTGCGGGATTACCTCTATATTCCCTTGGGGGGAAGCCGAGGTGGGGAATGGCGAACGCATCGCAATTTGACGCTCACAATGCTTCTCGGAGGACTGTGGCACGGAGCCGCCTGGACGTTTGTTGTGTGGGGACTCTACCACGGCGTCCTGCAAGCAATCTTCAAACTTGTGCAAGGTCCGGGGAAACCAAAACCGCTATCGCTGCCGCACCGCTGCGTGATGATCGTGTTCATGTTTCACTTGACCTGCTTCGGTTGGCTGCTCTTTCGAGCCGAGTCAATGTCGCAGGTTGTCGCGTTCAGCACACAAATGGCAACACATTTTTCGATGACGCCGATGGCGTGGACCATGTTGGGATTGATCACGTTTTACGTCATTCCGCTGCTTGCGTTTGAGTGCTGGTGCGAGATAGAAAATGTCCACGCTCCGGTCTTTCAGGTTCACTGGGCCTGGCGGGGAACGGCCTACCTATACGTGGTCGCTATGATCGTCTTCTTCCCACCGCCGATGCCGAGCCAGTTCATCTACTTCCAGTTCTGAATCAAAGAGAAGAGAGAGCAACCATGCCAGTGATTCAGGAAATCACGAAACCGACAAAACCGGACACCACCACACCAAATGTGGTCCTGGTCGAAGAGACTCTTCAGGAGCAATTGCCTCGCGCGGACTCCGTTCAGCGAAAAACAACTAGCGAACTGAAAGTGATCGGTTTTGTTTTGTGTGGCATGCTCGTGATTGAGCTGTTGATGGTGACGTTTGAAAATCGGCTATCGAATGATGTCAGTCATTTGAAGTCGTTCGAGATAATCGCCGCATCACTTTGCGATGAACAATCTTCCGCGACGACGGTTTTGTTCCTGGGAAACTCAATGACTCGGCACGGGTTTGATGAAGAAGCGTTCCTGAATGCTGTTCGACAGAGTGATCACGGCGAGATGAAAGCGACTCGCATCTCACCAGATAATACGGCTCTGGCGGAATGGTATTACATCTACGAGAACATCTTCACAGACAAAGACCGCACGCCTGACCTGATGGTCATCGGTTTCGGCGATGGTCACCTGATCGACCATCCCAGCCGGCATCCGAATCGTCTTGCCCGGTATTATTTTGTGCGTAATCACTGGGATGAACTGACCGCGGACGACATCAGTTCATTCGAACAGCAGTGCGAATTTGTCCTTGCTGAAAACTCCGCAGCGTTTGCAAATCGAGATCGAATTCAGCGCCGCCTCTTCAGTTCAATCATCCCTGAGTACCAGACCGGAATGCCGGAAATCAACGACCGACTCGGACAGATGATCTCCCACATTGAGCAGACGCCAACGTACCATCGTTTACATAAGTTGCTCAGTCTCGCACAAAAGAATGGAACACGCATTGTCTTTGTCGCAATGCCGACAGTTGATGAGTACGAAGTCACATCAGCATTGTTAGACATCTTCGCCGCCGAGGATGTGAGCTTCATCGATGCTCGCAACGTCACCGGAATAGAACCGGAAATGATTCCGGACGGCATTCACATGAACGCCGATGCTGCCGGGATTTACTCCAAGTTTCTGGCGAGGGCTCTCCTGAATAACGATTTCGACGAATAGACGGATGAAACACTGGCGTACCGGTTGTTTGTGATGTTTCCAGCACCCGATACAATGTCTTTTACGAGATGTCCAACTCTCGCGAACCTGTTCGATTTGGTTCGTGTCGTGCTGTTTTGTTCTTGCACTCTGTTTACTCCGTCAGCCTCCATCGAAGGCCCCCAATTCGTGACCACTGCCCGTACTGAAACACCTGCGATCTCTGCCGACCTTTCCCTGTTTGGTGTTGCTTTGATTTGGGGCGTCAATCTGCCGGTGATGAAGGTCGGCTTGGACCACATGGATGTTTACTCATTCAACGCAATTCGGCTGACGATTTCAGCCGTGGTCCTGGTGCTCATCGCCAGCCGAGACCGGTCTGCTTCATTTTTCAAATTGCCACGCCGTGCGAAATGGCAAGTCTTTCAGTATGCGTTGATTGCTTCCGGGCTGTATCAGGTGATGTTTCTCCTGGGGATAGCGCGAACGACTTCCGGAAACGCATCGCTGATTATGTCCACAGTCCCAATGTGGACAGCATTACTGGCTCTTCTCATTCTGAAAGAAAGACTCGCGAGACTTGCCTGGCTGGGACTGTTTATCGCTTTAGGCGGGACGCTCATCGTGACTGCGAAAAACGGACTCAGTGGTAATGATCGATATCTGCTCGGGAATCTGACGATGCTCGCGGCGGCACTTGTGTGGGCTGCCGGAACAGTGAAAAGCCGACAGGTTCTCAAGCACGTTTCGCCGTTTACGCTCGCTGCGATTTCATCCGTTCTGATGCTGCCGCTGCACTACATTATTGCGGCACCGACGCTCAGTTCGTCTATCGCAGTGATTCCGAAAATCGAAGTCTGGATTCCAATTCTCTACTCAGGGATTTTTTCAACCGGTGTCGCACTGGTCATGTGGAACTACGGAGTCCGTGAAGCAGGAGCCGCTCATGCCGCTGTGTTTCAGAATTTAATTCCGGTGATCGCGATGACAAGTGCCTGGATCGTTCGTGGAGAAGTCGTGACTTCCGGGCAAGTGATTGGTGGCACGCTGATTATCGGCGGACTGGTGATGATGCGAAGAGCGCGCAGAATTCAACCTGAAACCGGTGAAATCGAATCGTTCACTCAACATGAAGATTGCGAAAAGAATCCAATACAAAAGGCATTGGTGAGCGAGGATTGTGCCTAGCGGAGAGGCAGGACACCAACGCTCACGCCAGACCGGCTAGTTTCCTGCCAACCCAGAACAGGCTCAACAATAGAATCAGCAAGCCGCCCCAGGCTGGGTGGCTCCACAGGCGGAAGCGGCGGATGACTGCCTCTGGTTCTGGAAGGTCGGCAATTTCGTTGACGAGATCGTCGATTTCGCTGATGTCTGCCAGCCGACCTCGACTGAGCGTGGCGATTTCTTTAAGGACATCAAACCGAGCTGGTTCGCCGATTTGCTCTCGCTCCAGACCTTGAACCGCTATTGTCGTTTCAAGTTTCGCACCTGTTTCGGCACAAGTTGTCACGAGTTGATACTGGCCACCTTCTTTAGGAATGAACGTGCCTGTGAAAAGCCCCCACGAATCTTCGCCTGCTGATGACAGTGTCAGGGCATCGGTTTGACCAGACGGAGCGGTGATCTGAACGATGACAGTTCCATTGCGAAGTGGTTCGCCACCGGAACTCATCACATTAGCGTTTAACGTGAGGACGTTATCTGCTTCGGGACGATCTGGAGAATAGAAGAGGCGCATCGATTCTCCCTGCGACATATTTCTTTGATAGGCCATCCAGCGAACGACTTGCCCCCAGAAACGGTAGTGATACAAATCTTCGACACCCTTTCTCCACCTCCAGGCACCATCGGTTCCCATGAAGAGGACTTTTCCGGTCCCGGAAGTACGTGTCACAATGAGTGGAACGCGACCGAAGCGAGAGGATTCCGTTTCGTGAACGGCAAGAACCTGTCCGCCGATCTTGGCTCGTAGCGCCGACGCATGCCATTGGAAGCCAGGGAGGTTTTTCCAGACGTTTTCGTTGTCCCGCTCGTTCATTTCCAGACGCGTTAACAGACTTCTCCGTCCCGATTCTGTAAGAGTGAATCTTGAAGGGTGCGGTGATCCAAATCCACGCGGGGCTGCGGTGTCGGTGATGACCGGGTATAGGTCTTCAAGATCTGTTGAAAGCAGACTCGCCTGTTTTCCTCGAAAGCCTGGCAAGAAGACAAGCCCACCAGCATGACTGCGGACGAGTTGCCGAATGTGTTCGGTGTTCTCGATGCTCAACTGTTTGGGCTCAACACCGACATCGCCGAGAAAGACAACATCGTAATCGAAGAGTTCCTTCTCGGTCGGGAACTCTTCGAGATAACCTCTGCCGCCTCCGACGTCATCAAGATCCGGGTGAAACAGAAGGCAGCGCACGTCAACGCCTGGGTCACGTTCGAGAGCATTGCGTAAGTATCGGTATTCCCATCGAGGGTAAGAATCGACAACGAGAACTTTTAACGTTTCGCTTTTGATCGTGATCGGAAACTCGAACTCATTATTGTCGGGATTGATTTCTCCATCATCGACAGGGATCTGAATTTTCAGGTTGTATTCTCCCACTTTGGTTGGCAACCAGTTGAGGGTATCCCGGACTTGTCCCATGCCAGGGACGCGGATGACCTTTTCGATTTTATCTCCGCGTGTTCCGGTCAGTGTAATGTTGACCTCTTTGTCGCGCGGCAGCCAACTGACAATCTGGAACGGTAAACGAAGAGTTTTTCCGGCGATGCCGAAGGTGGGGGCATCCATACTGGCAAGTTTAATGTCCGGCAGACGTTCTTCGCTGCCGATTCCAACTGCATACACAGGAATGTTTTTCATTCGCAAATTGGTTGCTGCGGAAGCAGGTGTGTTGCCGGTGTTCCAGTCTCCATCGGAGAGCAACACAACTCCTCTTAAGTTGCCGTGACGCTCGGCGGCCTTCGTGATTGCGGAATCCATGTCGGTTCCTTTCTCTGGATCGGAAAGCTTCGAAGAAAAAGGTTCGAAGACGACATCAAGTTTCTCTGTGGCAGGTTTCCAGAGTTCAGGAACCTTCGATTTTTTCTCGCCATCGGGTGTGTCGGTCGAATGTTCACCAACAAGCCGCTGAACGGAGTCTTTTCTCGTGAGTGGCGCCTTGGCGGGTTGCAGGGGATCGATCACGTCCTGCGTTTTCATGCTTGCAGATGTGTCGTACAAAACGACCAGTGTGGGACGTTCGCTCGGTTTGAATTCCTGAGTGAACTCCGGTTGATTGAGAGTGATGACTGCCAGCAAGATGAGTACGAAACGTAAGGATTCGAGCATTCCCATTGACTTCGTGAACCCGCTGCGCCGCCAGCTGATAAAGCAGCAAGCCGCCGCAATGACCATGACAGCCAGCGAGAGAAGTAACGTCGATGTTGTCCAGAAAAAAGTCATAGGGTCGGAGCGACTGCTGTAGTTTTCGGAATGTCTTGTCGGTCAGGGATGCAAAGCAACGCTTCAAGGAGCAATGCGGCAATCATCAAGATTAAAAACGTTCGCCAGACTTCACTAGCGAGTGCGAGAGTGCTGCCGGCTTCGTCGTTGATCTTTGTGAAATTAACGCCACTGAGTGCTTTTCCTAGAGATTCCTCATCAACGATTGCAGGAGCATCTTCGGAGAGAGGACGGTTCAGGGCGAACTGGACTTCTCCATCGGTATAAAGTCCGGCAGTGGTCGAGCGTTGCGAGAGGAGTTGGTCTACGGAAAGATCGTCGAGTGGTTGCCAAGTGTCGGTCGCCGCCGAATCTATGTGTCCACTTTCGAGTTGCCGCGCTGAACCTAAAACCGCTGACCCCCGCGCCAAAGCGCGATGCAACATGACATACAACACGATCCCGTTGCTGGTGAATGTGGAATGAGAATTGATCGGCAATGTCGCACAAAAGTATGCGGTTCCCTGGTCAGCAGATGTTTTCAGCAAAAGCGGAATTCCTTCCGGGAATTGGGCGAGCAATGTTGCGCCTTCTTGTTCGATGGTACAATACTGCGAGACCTCAATATCACCGACGGGGAGCGGAGATCCACTTAAGGTGTTGCCGAGCAAGTCGGAATCGGTTCGCCAGCGCGAAACCGCAAGCGGTTCCTGCCGTTGATCAATCCAGGCTTGCCAACGAACTCCCAGGAACGTTGCATCGTCAGGTGCTTCGGGTGGGAAGAAAAGAACAGTGCGACCAGAGTCAATAAAGTCGCTGACCTGTTTCGCTAAGACTCCGGTTGGAAGTGGGGCATGCCAAAGGATGAGACCAGTCTCTTTCCAGGAAAGTGCCGCCGCTGATGCTGACGAAATGACTTCGGCTTCGTACGTAAGACTTTGATCGAAACCGGTCGAAGTTGCGAGTTCAAGAATTTTCGAGACAGCTTCGTTATCCGAAACGATCACCGCTTTTTGAACGGCAGGCTCTGAGTAGACGAAACGGAAAACGTTGTCCGCCGGATTCGCATCCCCAGCGATTTCAACACGACCCCAACCGGTTCTGGATTCGGCGTCAATCGGAATCGTATGACCATTACGAACAACCTCGGAACCAGTCATCTCGACTTCTAAAGTCGAACGAGCGCCGTTGATGACGATGTCAACGGGAATCACTTGTTGCTCATCGATTTTTTCATTGCGGGTCAGACGGATATCCATGACCAGTTCCGCGCCTGCACCTGATTCGCGGCGGTGAACTCCACTGACGCTGATTGCAAGATTCTCAGCGGCAACGGTTGGGTAATTGAGAAGGTAAAGGCGAACACCTTCCCGGTCAGAGAGTTGCTTGCGAATCGTCTCCCAACGACCACCGGTGGGGTTCCAATCGGTGCGGCGAAGGTCAGAGCAAATCCAGACATCGGTCCGTCCGGTTTCGTTGGTGACGATATATTCTGTGACCCGTTCGAGGAGTGCGGGAATATCTGCCGCAGTTGCCGATGGTCCTGTTTCCGGAAGGTCGGTCAGTTCCTTTGCCGAGCCGATGACTTTTTCTGTTTCACTTGTGCTTTCGAAAAGAACAAGTTGCGTATTGGGACCGGTGCTTTCAATCAAATCGGAAAGTTTTTGGAGAGCCGTTTCACGCTTGGATCGGACACTGCCGGCGCCTTGTTCTTCCATACTCGCTGAGCGGTCGAGAACAATGATTGTTGTGTCCGGCGTGCTCCCAGCGGTCAAGCCGAGCCAGCCGCCTGCCATTGGGCGGCTCACGGCAAAAATCAATCCGGCAATCGCGAGCATCCGCGCGAGCATGATTAAAAAATAACGCAGCCGAGCCATGCCTCGTGCCATACGTTTGGCTTGTAGCAAAAACATTGTTGCCGCCCACGGGATCGTTTTATGCCGGTTTTGATTGATCAAGTGAATCAAAATCGGGATCGCGATCAGCGGCAGTGCGAACAGTAAATAGGGTTGTAAAAAAGTCATTGATGATGGATTAGCCGCAGACTGAATGTGCGCGGCGAAAAGTCACTTATTTCTTTCGAGCTAGCAAAAAGCGGGCGAGAACTTCGCCGTGGTCTTCTTCGATCCCGACGCGACGGTAGTCGACGACGGAGTCTTTCGTGATTTGTTTAATTTGTTCGAGATATTCCTGAACAGCTTTGCGATATTGCTTGGCAATGGTCGTTGGGTCAACAAGCATTGGTGCGGCGCCTTCGAGGTCGACAAAACGAACCGGTCGGTCGAACTGAAAGTCGATTTCGTTTTGTTCCAGAAGATGAAACACGGCGATGTCGTGTTTGCGGTATCTCAGATGTTGAAAGCAGCTTCTGAGCGATTCGGGATCGAGAAACAAGTCGGAGACAATCACAACCAAAGCACGTTGCGAGATTTTCTCGGCGGCTTGATGCAAAGTCTCTGCGAGACCCGTTTCGCCTTCGCATTCCATGTCGCCAAGTTCGTCGAGGATGAAACGCAAATGAGCGCCGCTTCTTTTCGGGGGGATCTCCCGGCGGAAGTCTGTTCCAGCGCAGTACAATCCAACGGCGTCTCCCTGAAACGCTGCGAGGTAAGCAAGCGTTCCAGCGATTTTCCGGGCGTAATCAATCTTTCGGTTCCCTTCCTCTTGCGTCCCATCGATCCCGTAGTTCATGGAACCACTCACATCAACAATCAGGCAGAGTCGCAGATTTGTATCGGCCTCATATTCTTTAATATAGAATCGATCACTCCGCCCCCAGGCTCGCCAGTCGAGACGACGGGTGTCGTCGCCGGGAACGTACTTGCGATACTCCGAAAACTCGAGACTCGATCCGCGCGTGGGGCTGCGATGACGACCGGAAACGCTGCCGATCATCGGGATCCGAGCATCGAGTGGAAGTCCCGAGAGCTTGGAAACAACTTTAGGATCAATGAAGTCACGCATGGAGAGAGACGAGAGTTAAGAGGCAAGAGACGAGTGAAAGTTGTCGTTTCGCCGCACACTTAAAGTGTGCGGCAAAGGCCGCTAAAGCCGCTTATCCCCCCGCATTTTCGGCGTTTAACTCATCGACGAGTCGCTTGATGATGTCGTTACTGCGAATGCCTTCGGATTCGGCATTGAAGTTCGTCAGCACTCGATGTGACAGCACAGGTTCCGCGACGGCGAGGACATCTTCCAGACGTGCCATGTAACTGCCGGTGAGAGCTGCATGAGCTTTTGCACCAAGGATCAAGTATTGCACCGCACGCGGTCCGGCACCCCAGGCAACGAGTGGCTTCAGCCAGTCGGGAGCTTCGTCAAGGTTTGGTCGCGTTCGCCGTACGAGGTCGACGGCAAATTCATAGATGTGCTGCGGGACTGG
>DAOUPA010000781.1 GCA_030626405.1 Planctomicrobium sp. | reverse complement strand
GGTGTGCCGACAAGTTGTGAAAACTGCGTATAGACCGTCTGCTGCGTCATTTGCTGATTCGTGGCTTTCGCAATTCCGAAGTCAATCACTTTCGGCACTGCAACAACGTCATGCAACTCGACCAAGACGTTGGAAGGTTTCAGGTCACGGTGAATGATTCCTTTCATATGAGCATGTTGAACGGCCTGGCAGACCGTGGTGAACAACTCCAGCCGCTCGCGGATGTTTAGTTTCTGCTGATCACAGAACTCCGTAATCGGAATTCCCTTGACCAGTTCCATCACGAAGTACGGACGCCCGTTGTCGGTGGTCCCACCATCGAGCACTTTCGCGATGTTCGGATGCGACATGATCGCCAGTGTTTGCCGTTCCGCCTGAAACCGACCGATAATTTCCTTCGAATCCATCCCCGGCTTAATCACCTTCAGCGCCACGCGACGCCGAACCGACTCCGTCTGATCCGCCACATAAACAACCCCCATCCCCCCTTCACCGAGCTGCTCACGGATCTTGTAGGGACCGATCTTGGTGCCGACCGTTTCAAACTCTTGCGGAGCGATGAAAGTTCGCTCGGCCGCTACAGGTGAAGACTCCATGAACCCCTCTACTCCTTCAGATGATCGCAGGAGGGTCTCAATGCGTTGTCGGAGTTCGATATTTCCTGTGCATGCCTGTTCGAGAAAATCTCTGCGTTCATCAGGCGAAGTCAGTTCCATGGCTTCAGAGAAAATGTCGAGTTCATTCATCATCATGTCTCATCAGGGACTCTTACATGTCTTCACACCTTACAATGCGAAATACACGTACTGAAACATGACAGCCAAAGTGGAATAATCTCAAACTTTCATAAAGTTCTCTAAGCTCATTCGCTTTTCAATATGGAATGATGCAACCAAGCTTTAGCGTAAGCCCAATACCTGGCGGTGGTTCGGGACGAAACTCCCATCGCAATCGCAGCCTCGTCCAATGTCAGTCCCGCGAAGTATTTGAGTTCCACTAACTTTGCAACTTCAGGATTTTCTCGAGCCAAGTCCGCCAGTGCTCGATCGACTTCGAGAATGTCAACCGGGGTGGAATCGTTCGAAACGATGAAGTCTAAGTCGAGATCCAGTCTTTCCATCGCTCCACTATTTTTGAGATTCTTTTTGCCTCGAGCCGATTCAACAAGGATTCGCCTCATTGCTTCGGCAGCCGCAGAAAAGAAGTGACCTCGACTCTCCCAGCCCTCATTCCCAGTTGATCCAACAAGACGGAGGTACGCTTCATGGACGAGTGCTGTCCCCTGTAGCGTATGGTCCTTCCGTTCACTCGCCATTTTTTGGGCAGCAAGTTTGCGGAGCTCATCGTAAATCAATGGAAGCAATTGCGAAGCCGCCTGTGGATCTCCCGCTTCGATCTCTCCCAGAATGCGTGTGACATCAGACATGCAGCAAAGACTATAGCGTGCTCCGACCAAAAGCGAGTTTCCGGTTCATTTGCTGAAATGAGAGCACGAAGTGACTGTCAAAAAACGTTGAGAAAACGCCTGTACGTTTTACCACGCTTTGCGACTTCTCAAGATCGGAGCGAAATCAG
>DAOUPA010000161.1 GCA_030626405.1 Planctomicrobium sp. | reverse complement strand
AGTCCAAAGCTGGTCTCGCGTCACGATACAATCGAGTTTGCGACTGGTGTTTGTAAATCGGGGGATGTCCTGTTCGTCGCATGTCGCACATTCGGAGTGGAGTTGATTGACGTCTCCGACCCGGCTACGCCACGTCACTTAAGTATCGTGCGGACCGGCGAAGCACAGTCGGTTGTCGAGCGAAACGGTTTCCTGTATGTGGGAGTGTGGGGCACATCGGAAGTCGTCACGGTCGATGTGCGAAACCCATGGAAGCCGCGAATCACATCACGGGCACCACTTGATGGATACGGAGACGGCGTTGAATGTTATGGGGACTCTCTCTACGTCGCCACAGGTCATCATTCACGCCAACAGCCGCGAAAAAAACCTGGCGATCCAGGTTTTGGACATGGTCACGGTTTGGAAGTATTCAGCATCGCAGACCCTGAGCAGCCGAAGCCTGTCGCTCGTGTGAAGTTCCCGCCGAGCTACAACATTCGTAATGACATGTGGAGTGTGACAATTGCCAACGATCACGCGTTTGTCGCCGATACTCACAATGGTGTCTTCGTACTGAATGTCCAGAATCCGCGACAACCGCAATTCGTCGGGCACTGGCAACTCCCGCAGAAGGATGGCGAGAAACTCGCCGGTTACGTCGGTGGATTGGTTCCGGCTGAAAATGTGATTTATGTTGCTGGTGGTCAAAGTGATCTTCACGTCCTCGCTGCTCCCAACATCGCACGAATGCCAGTTGTTGAAGCCAAAACAGTTGTGACCATTCCGGATGCGCGTCCTGCTGAAACCGATGCACCCTACCGTGCGTATCGCACTGACGGACAGGTCTACGCTGTGGACTTCGCTGGAGACACTGCAATTGTGGCGTGCGGTATCGCAGGAGTACATGTGCTTAATCTCTTCCCGCAATTCAAGGATCTATCGCGACTCAAAACGGCAGGCAAGGCGACGGATGTTTACGTTTCCGGTGATCGTATTTACATTGCCGAAGGGAAAGCGGGGCTGGGGATTTACCGCCTTGACTCTGGTAGTGAACTGCGTGAAATCGGGCGGTACATCGTCCCGAATAAATCGATCAAACAAGTGGAAGTTCCTGGTGATGGTGCGTTTGCGTTGTTGCAGATCGGCGTTCACAAGATTCAAATTATTGATCTTTCCGATCCAGCCAATCCACGCAAGGTTCTGGAAGATCAACACCTTGGGCTTTTGTACGGCGATCAGTTGATGCGTGGTCTGATCGACAACCGCTATGCCTGCGCGTTTTGGCACGTTTCGGGTTTACACTGGTACGACCTGAAGGCCGATGGCGGGCCTCGCTACACAAAGGACAATTTTCGTGGGCGGATTGGCTCAGGCAACGGTCTGATTGCCCACGGCAACCAGACGCTGGCGATTACTCGTGGTGGGTATCTATTACTTGATCGAGACGAACGCCGCGAACTGAGTGACGTGCCTATCTACAGAATCGGCAAGCAACGTCGACACCTTGGCAAGCCCACGATCGCTGGCAACCGGCTGTACGCAGTTGACCGACAATTCGGATTTGTGACTATCGCAGACATCGCAGATCTGAAGAATCCCAAACTGATCGATCAGTTTGAGTTGCCCGGCAATCCATCCAGAGCCGTGGTGCATGCAGGAGTCCTGATCATCCCAGATGGTTATCATGGCTTGCTGGTTTTCGACCGCTGAGAAATTGCCCTGAATCTGTTTTCCTGTTTTACAGTTCTGGTCAACCTGATGAACTCACAGCTTCAAGAGGGAAAGGTGAATCGTGGGTAGGTAAATGTTGTGAACGGCGTAGGTGCAACTTTCCCTACCCACCCTCTACCGTTCTCCCAACCATGTGAGTTGCGACAAGACGCAGGAGAAAGCTCGTTCCCGCGAAAGCAGGAACGAGTGGTTGGTTCTACTTTTGGGGGACAGCATGGTTCTTTGGTAACTCTGGATAGCCATTTTTGATGAATAGCGAAACAACCTTCGCATGCTCCTGGAGTAGTTTGACAACATAAGAGTCTTCGGAAGTTTCTGTGACGAGAACTCCGTGATCAGTGTGTTCAACGTTCATTTCAATCTTGTCTGTGTTGGCGAACAGTTCCCGGAACAACGGGTCTCTCATGCGGATTGGGTTTGCATTCTCGATACGGTCGTACATCGCCTCGACGTGCTCTTGAATTATCCCTGCGACCTCGTCGACATCAGACTCGGTCAGCGTTTCGATTCCGTTCGGGAGATTCTTGACTGTACGCCGAATCGAGTCGCGATGCTCAATGAGAAAGAAGAAATCAGTGTGATCCTTCTGGAATGCTGAATCCCCAGCGTGACCGTGTCCCATGCCTCGTCCACGCCCTTTACCAAAACCTTTCCCGTGTCCAGCGCCGGGTTTGGTCTCCGCTGTTCCCGAAGCCTGACGTGCCTCCGCACAATCCTTGCATTCTTCTTTGCAATCTTTCTCGCTACAGAGCTTGCATTTGGGAGCCTCCGCTTTCTTTGCTTCGACTTGCTTTACTTTTCCACACAACTTGCATTTGCCAGCCGCTTTCTTGTCGGCGTCACAAGTCTCTCCGTCGCATGGCTTCGTATCGGCGATCGCTGCCGCTTTTTGTCCTTTTAGGCAGCAGTTTAACTTTGCTTTCTCCACGACAACTTCTGTTCCTTTCTTCAGGCAGCACTGTTTGGCAGGTCTCGCGGACGCCTCTTTTGAAACGGCTGATTCGTCACCGGAGACAGACCCCGTTAAGGCGGAGCCAACGACAGCGAGTACCGTAAGAGTTGTTGCGAGTAAAACGAAATTCTTCATGAGATTTTCCTTGGAGTGTGTTGGCAATACAAAACCAACATGGATTGTTTCTGGTTCGATGAGTGACGCTCCCCGACATTTCTTCAGGGGGCGAGTTTTCTGTTGTTTTGCTCTTTTGCAATCGTTGTGCCTATAAGAATGGAAACTTGATGTGATTGGGCTAAGCCGATTCAGAAAACCACGATTTCAGAGGGAATCAGCGTGTTTTTCAGTCTGAATTTGGACACGCATTCATTGATCACCATTGAACCCACAGCAAGCTCGATTATGAAGTGTGCAAATTTTGCAGCGCAGGAAAAACTGGTCTGCGCATGAATTGCAGGCTTGATCCACGTCTCCAAGAGTGAGTTTACCCACCGTGATCTCTGATGACGTCGGCATTCGGCGTATTCCACTGGGATGACTTGCCCGGAATCTCCCTGGCTCGAAAAATCCTGACCTGCCGCCCAAAAGCGGTATTTCATTTGCATCTCATCCAATAGTGTCAGCAAAAGGTGATTTCCAACCAACTCAAAGGGGAATGTGATGAAACGCATAACCATAGGCCTGAGCGCATTACTGGTACTCTCAATGGTCACGCTAGATCTGCAGGCGCAACAGGGAAAAGGGAGAAGAGGTGGGGGACAAAACGGAGGCGGACGTGGTGGTGGGAGCCAGACAAATCAAGCGACCAACCTTGGCCTGACGAACGTGAACTCGCAGGATTTAATGCGTATGTGGGAGGAAGAGAAGTTGGCTCGTGACGTCTACATCAGTCTGGCGAAAACGTCGAATCTGCCAATCTTTAGAAACATCTCCAGTGCCGAAAGTCGGCATATGCAAGCACTCGAACAGTTACTCCGTGCAAGTGGAGCAAACTCGTCTGCTCTCAACAGCGCACATGGAGTCTTCGTTGTTCCAGAGCACCAACAACTCTTCAAGGTTCTCGTGGCAAGCGGATCACGCAGCCCGCTGGATGCAGTGATGGTTGGAGCGAAGGTTGAGGAGATGGACATTGCTGACTTGCAGCGACTGTTGGCGAAAACGACGAACGCACAAGTTCGGCAAGTGCTGGAACACCTAATGCGGGGATCACGAAACCATTTGCGAGCATTTGCATCACAAATTTCCCAGCAAGGTGCAACTTACAATGCCGAGTTCCTTTCTCAGGCTGAGTTTAACCGGATTGCCACGTCACCTGCTGAAAAAGGCCAAGGCCGAAACTCCGGAACAAAAGGTCAAGGTCGACAAGGTCAAGGCGCTAAGGGCCAAGGTCGGCAGGGGCGTGGACAGCGGGGACGGTAAGGAAGAGAATAGAAATCCTCCAGTTTGCCAACCAATGACGGTTGATGGCGACCAGCTCCGAGAAGGCTCACAATGCAGAACTCACGTCTCAAACAGATTCCGAAACCTCGGATTGTTGGACTCGTGTGTCTGTTCATTCTCTGGATGATGTTCGCGGTCTGGCAGCGGACGGAGTACGTGCATCAAAGCGAACTGATCCGCGATTCACTTTCCTCGCAGGCTGAATCACTCTCGAGTGCCGTGAGTAGCGGCATTCAGTCACATCGATGGTTCGGGCCATTTGTTCAGCAACAGTTGCCGACAACACTTGAGGTGCTTGCCAGATCGAAGAATGTTCTGGCGATTGCAATCGTCGTGAATGGAAACACTGACGATCTCTATCTGGCGGGTGACCAAGAGCAGGTCGGTCTTGGTTTACCTGTGGGAGAACACGCTCGCGGTCACACACTTCAAGTCGTGCGCAGATTTTCAAAACGCAATAATCCTCCGATGATGTACTCCCAATCACCTGACTTCGTCCCACCATCTGAAACGGATGAATTCAAGTCCATCGTCGTTTTGGACCGTACTGGAGTGATTGCTCAGATTCACCGTGAGGCTAGAAATCGGGTGCTGATCTTCGCTTTGGGAACCTTGCTGCTTCTCGCTTTCGGTGCCGTGTGGCAATTTACGGTGCGACTCGCACAGGCCGAAGGGACAACACGAGTCCTGAAGGCCGAGACGCGGCACCTTCGCGAACTCGGGCAAGCTGCCGCCGGGTTGGCGCATGAAACTCGAAATCCATTAGGATTGATTCGTGGGTGGGCGCAGAGGCTTGTTGAGAGTGGGCTTCCGACCGAAGTTCAACAGGAGCAGGCAGAGGCGGTTCTGGAAGAGTGTGACCGGGTGACGGCGAGAATCAATCAGTTTCTCGCTTTTACACGTGAGTCAGATGTGAATATCGAGTCAGTCGATGTTGAGGAGCTTGTGCAGGAATTGCAGAGACTGTTACAGTCGGACCTGGATGTTCAGGGATTAATTCTGGAAACCAGAATTCAAACTCAACAGTGTCTCATTCAAGCGGATCGTGACCAACTTCGGCAAGTGCTCTTCAATCTGTTGCAAAACGCGATTGCATTCGCATCCGAGAACAACACGATTACAATCTCACTCAGTGAATCACGACGAGGATTTTTGCGTCTGGAAGTTGCAGATCAAGGGTCCGGAGTGCCCGAGGAGATTATTGAGACCCTGTTCGATCCGTACGTCACGAAACGAGCAGGAGGAACCGGATTGGGCTTATCAATCGTTCGGCGGATCTCGAATGCCCATGGTTGGGATGTGGGATACCGTGCAAGGGACGATGGAGGTGCCGTTTTCTGGATTGATGGAATCCGTGGTTCATGACATCAAGGATGATCGAAGAGACACTTGGAGAGAAGCAAGGCGAAGATGACGAAAGCTGCGGTGGCAAAGCCCGTTCTGATGGTCGTGGATGATGAACCGTCCCAGCGGAAGCTCATCGGCGGCTTCTTTGAAGCGTTTGGTTTCACGATTATCGAAGCTCCTTCAGCCGAAGTGATGCTAGATCTAATTGGGCAACAGTCGCCTGACATGATCTTGCTGGACGTTCGCTTGCCAGAAATGAGCGGCATCGATGCACTCCCGAAAATACGAGAGATCTCACCCACGATTCCAGTGGTGCTGATTACCGCCTATGCCGACGTTCGACAGGCTGTCGCCGCTGTCAAAAGTGGTGCAGATGATTACCTCTCGAAACCAATTGATCTCGAAGAGTTGAAAGTTGCTGTCTACGACGCTTTGGCGATTCGCCTTCCTGATGATTCAGGCAACCAGATTCCCGTCCGCGAACTACCTGCCGATTTCGTCGTCAAAAGTCGCTTGATGCGCCAACTCGTCGAGATGATTGCGGTTGTCGCTCCGTCCGATGCACCGATTCTCATCCAGGGTCCAAGCGGTGTCGGCAAAGAGTGGATTGCGAAGTTGGTCCACAACTGGAGCCCAAGGGCATCAAGCCCGATCGTCACAGCAAACTGCGCAGGGCTGTCGGCAACACTCATTGAGAGCGAGTTGTTCGGGCACGTCAAAGGGGCGTTCACCGGAGCGTCCGAAGATCGAAAGGGTCTGTTCAGGACGGCAAGCGGCGGGAGCTTGTTCTTGGATGAAATTGGCGAGATGCCACTGGAAATGCAGCCAAAGCTGCTCCGCGCACTCGAATCGAATCAAGTCACGCCGGTTGGTTCTGATCGCCCTGTTGATGTCAATACTCGGCTTATTGCGGCAACCAATCGTAATTTATTTGAGGAAATCAAAGAGGGCCGATTTCGAGAGGATCTTTTTTATCGACTCAACGTGGTGGAACTAGTCGTACCAGCATTGGCTGAACGTCGGGAAGATATCATTCCTTTAGCCAAACACTTTGCCAGCCAGTTCGCAAATCGAAGAGTCCGTTTTTCCCCGCAAGCCGCACAGGCAATTCTCACACACACCTGGACTGGTAATGTCCGGGAGTTACGAAACGCGATTCAGCGAGCGTGCCTGTTGTGCCAGGGTGATGTCATCCTCCCTGAGCATCTGCCTGCGACAATAGCTGTTGCTGCAAAACAGGAAGTCGCCGATACTGGACGGTTATCGCAAATCGAAAGAGCAATGATCATTGCAACTCTTGAAGAATGCGATGGAAATCGAACTCAGACCGCTAAGAAACTCGGAATCAGCCGACGAGCGCTGATCTACAAATTACGTGATATCGAGCAAGAGAATTCGTAACACGCATTGCCACTTGGAGCAATCTTGAAAATATCACGAATCCTCGTATTGCTACAATTTGCTTTGCCCGCGGCCCTCGTACTAACGTCGAAGCCATCGCCTCAGCACGCTTTGGGATTTGCTGTCGTCGGAGTTGGAATTGCCATTGAAATTTGGGCAATCATAACGATGGGACCGCGACGTCTTTCCATCATGCCGGAGGTTCAGTCGAACGCAAATCTGACGACATCCGGACCTTACCGTTTCATTCGACATCCCATGTACACCGCACTTTTGTTAGCCAGCATCGGCCTGACTTTCAGTCCCTATATGACATGGAAAGTTATCGCGACATGCTCTTTAGCATTCGTGTTGGCTGCAAAATCCGAGATCGAAGAAAGACAGCTTCGAAACAGATTCGCCGAGTACGAAGCCTACACTCGAAAGACCAAACGGTTCATCCCATTTGTCTGGTAATCGAGTTATCGCGTTCGTCCGTCGTGTAGAGCGATCAGAAAGTGTGGGGATGATTGGTTGGGAAATGTTACTGGCATTGCGAATTTCTTCGACCGAGATGAAAGCAACTTCTGAAGTGATGCGAGATTGCAATCTGAATTAGCGTTTTGAATGTCATCTCACCTAACTCAGACGGTTCACCTTGTCGTTACTCAAGCAACACCCCGGCAAGCAAAGTCTCATCGTGAAAGGCCGCCGCTACGGTTGGAACGACAACTTCCTGTTGCAATTCCTTTTCACACAAGACAATTAGTGTGCGCTGACCGTGTTTAGCAGCCTCTAAGGAAAAGCAGTTTGTCGAATTGCCTGTGGAGCGCGTATAGCATCGTCAGGCTCATGAAAACGCCGACGGCTAGGATTCCAGAATAGCAGATGACGATTTCCGAGAAGCTAGCAAAGGGCAATTGATTCGAGAATGTTTTTGCAAAACTCATCCAAATGATCAGGGTGATGAGTACCGCCAGGATGACGAGTATCTTGGAAGAGAATGTCATCAAAGTACGGAGCATCATGCTGAATGTGGATTCTTCAAATTTAAACGGTGATATCAGGTACAGGAAATTCTCGAAACCGAAAACAAATATGTTTGCCACAAACAGTAATATCGCAGATGCGACAATCAGTGAGAAACTGATTTGAAGTTGAGAATAAACAGCGAGCAAGGTGACCGTTTGGACAAATGATAGCACTAGCACCGGAACTGCAAGCTGGCCAAGCGTGATCGCAATCGAAGGTATGGCGAGTTGCCTGAACAGTGAGAGGTGATCATAATCACTTCGAAAATCGAATTTTAAAACTGCAGGCATCAAGAGGAATGACAATAGTACCAGAATCAAAAACACGAACACGAAAGCCAGATCATCAGTGATTCCGATCTGTGTTGGCAAGATTGCCAGCAAAGCTACGGGAAGTGAAGCTATCGTCGTGGGTAATGCTTCACGAGCGATTCTCCTGAACTGTCGCCAAACGATCGGCCCCACTCCATAGAGATAAGGTATGGATGTACTCTTTAATTGCGAAAACAACGACTTAAATTCATGAACTTCACTCTCTGAATCGCAATTTGTCCGAAAAACGCCTCTTGAAATTTGTAATTCCACAAGCCACGCCGTTGTGATTGACGCACAGACAAGCAACACCGCTTCCAAAGATTTTATCGCAAAGTGTAATCCGCCTGATTCGATTGTGATGAGTTCGACAAACGGTTTGACAACGTAGAAGAGAGGTGCTCCTGCAGTGACTTCAATTGCAGAGTAACTGTTCATCAAGATTGTAGAGGTTGACATCATAAATTCGCCACCGGCAATCTGAGAGGCTTCCCTAAAGAACAAGATGGCTGAGGGAATGACGTTGATCACGAGAAGACTAACGAGTGTGATCGCCATGCCTTGAAAGCGTCGATAAGCACTTGCTGGTAAGGCGACAAGCAAGCGTTCCCAGGCATAGCGCCCAAGATTCAGGCAGAGGAGACACAGCGCCATTCCAAGGAAAGCGGCAAATGGGAAGTGGACGTCGCTTGATACGAGAATTGCAAAAGTGGCTGCCTTGAAAGTGACAGAGAGCGAATTCTTCAAGAGCTGCCAGAAAATGAAATCGGTTGGGGTAAATGGCCCGTGACAAATAAGAGATTGCTCGACTTCGGAAAAGTTCGATTCAGCGATTGGTCGCTTCCATATTGATTTGAGAATCGGCCAAGTGGCATAGGCGGTCAGCAAGACGATCATTGCTTGCTGAATCACAATTCTCGACGATGACTCTCTGAATGCGCTGTTCGCGAAAAGCTGAATCGCCCAGCCCAGGCTGATCGCCAGTATCGTGAACACAAGCAGACGATTCCGTTTGGACGTCAGCAGTTCGATAGCAATACGGATGCGTCCACGAAGTCGCAAGTAGAACAATAAAAATATTGAGGGATTGATTAACTTTCGAAGAGCCGAATTCACGATCCAACTCCAACTGAATCGACCAATTTATTTTGGTTCATCGGGTGGGTGTGAAAGAAATCTTCAAGCCTCTGATTATTGTCGTGGCCGTGGTCATTCAAAAGTCTCATCGCTTCCATCGACCCGAAAAACGAAACATTCCCTGTCTCAAGCATCAGAAGATGGCTACATAAATCTTCTACGACCGCAAGGAGATGAGAACTAATGATAATGCACGCTCCCTTTTTTGCATTTTCAAGGAGTGTTTCCTTCAGTTGCTGAATTCCGTGAGGATCCAGTCCTGTGAACGGTTCGTCTAAAATGAAGAGTTGAGGCGATCGCTGTAGCTGACAACAGAATGCCAGTTTTTGACGCATTCCTCGTGACAAACGACTCGCAGGAGCATGTCGCTTCTCAAAGAGTCCCCATTTTTCTAGAAATGCGAGTGATTTCGCCTTATGAAATTTTTGCCGATACGCTGACGCGAAGAAGCGCAAGTGATCGAAGACTGTCATCTCCGGGAATAACTGCGGTTCATCAGGTAGATAAGCGACATGTGTTCGAAAGTCTAATGCGTCATTTTTCGGAGTCAGGCCATTTACGGTGATTGTTCCGTCAGTGGGCTGAATCAGGCCAGCAATCGCTTTCATGGTCGTTGTTTTTCCGGCACCATTGGAGCCGATCAAACCAAGTATGCTTCCACTCTGGATCGAGACACTCAGATTGTTAACTGCTAAACGTTCTCCGTAAAAACAGCTCAGATGATCGATTTGAATTGCATTGACGTTCACAAATCTCTTCCAGTTCAAGATTCGGAAGGAAAGACAAGTATCAACTTTAGGTTAGGTCGAATATTCACCTCTGTTGATAAAATCCCACATCTTCTCAAAACATCTTCTTCTGAAGGGATCGAATTTAGGGAATCTCCTTAGAGAGTTGGAATGAAAATCCCAACTTGTGACATGAAGAGTTCAGCGTTTATCAGGATTGTAAGAATCAAGCAACACGAAATGTCGCTGATGTCTCTAAGGACGAGGTAAGCGATGTCATTAAATCAAGAAAGGCATTTTCCGCCTGGTTCATTTGAAACAGGCCTCGACACTGGACACGTGACCACACTCGCGAAGCTGTGGATTGTGCCATCAAGCTCTGACATAAAACCTGTGAACCTCCTGGTTTCATGCCATCGTTGAGAAGCAGGCCTTACTCGACACCTTCAATTGAATGCCCTTTTATGACGGCAAAAGTTGCACCTGAGCGACCAATTGATTCAACAATGGGTGAGTCAGGGTAATACCTGGATTGATTGGCTCGGTATGGCGCGACGAAGAAATCAAACTCGGCAGAAAATTCACCTCCGTGTGTTTTGTATTGCTCCTCAACTTTCAATTTCTCAATGGATTCATTGACTGGTACCAAGGTGACTGAGATGGTTGGGGTCAGATAATGCTCGATGCATAATCGGTTCCATTGATTGGCGACGACGAGCACCTTCAGCGGAGTGGTCGGTTGCAATGCCTGGCGCTCATTCAACCACTCAGCAACATCGCGAAAACTGGTCGCCCAATAGTCTGTTTCATACTCCTGCTCAGCGCCGGACGGTCCACCCACCCACTCGTTGTAGTATGTCATCTGATAAGGGTGAAGCCGTACAATCGCCCACAAAGGAGATAGGATTGCCAACACAATTCCCCCTAAAATTACTCGGCGCGATTTCCATCCTTCCGTTCTTTCTATCACAAAATTAATGCCGAACGCTGCCCAGAACGCCAGGGCTGGAAGTACAAACAGAAAATGCCGAATTCCATCGTAGATGTTCGGTCTCAAAATTGTCCAAATGGTGACTGGAGCGATTAGCCACAGAAGCATTGCAAAGATCACAATTCCTTGACGTGATCGCCACTTTCTTCGTTGTTCAACCAGTCCAACTACGCCCCCCACAAAAGCCATCACTAGGATTGGAAGTGGAGTTGTTACAACAAACATTTTGATTAGGTAATACCATGGAAGGTGCAGACTGGACACCATCGTCCCCTCGAAGAGTACTGGGAATTCCGCGTGAAACGATGAAGACATTTTGATTGCGAGCAGTGGATTGACAACAGGACTTTCATGAGCCCATGGCCAGGGCAACACCATCACGCTCCAGGCGACAACAAAAGTAATGATCATTTTCCCCATCATTCCTTGCGGTTGTTCCTGATCAGATGAGACTGTTTGGGTAATGATCGACATGATTAGCAATGGAGGGATGAGGATGCCAAAGAGTATCCACCCACCTGGACGAATTGATGTTGTCAGTCCAAGAGCAATGCTGAACAAAAATAGTGACGACCACCTATGATCGCGTTTTTCGACGAGATTGATGAGAAGGCACATGCACCACGCGAATCCACACGCAAATGGAATGTCCTTTGAATTAATGAACGCGTGCCCATAAAACCGCGGCATCAAGATCAACGCTGTCCCAGCGATGACTCCAATCCGTGGTATGCCATAGCTGCGAGCGATTCGTACGAGAGCGGGAACCGTCAGGATTGCAAAAAACGCAGAAAGAGCGTGACGGATTTCATACTTCCAGTGAGGAAACTCCTGGTAGACGGCTGCCGCGGTCAGATCGACAGTCGGTCCATACAAGAAAAGATTGAAAAATTGATTACAAGATTTATCTTTTCCACCAGTCTGAAAGTATCTCAGAACGAGTTCACCATAATGTGAACTACTGTATTCGTCCCATCCAATGCCGTAATCGGTCACTGTCAAAGCGATGGTCAGAAAACCCAAACCAATGATTGCCCATTGAAAGAGAGTTGTGACATCGCGATTCCCGAATTCTCGTCTGGCAGAATCTGCGAGTAGCCTGTTCACTGTAAAAATTCCACCCTATTGAATAACTCTCCGATCCACTGGAAATCTCGTCAAGGAACGACGTTGCGTTTGGTGAGATCACTCTAGTCGCTCAAACTACGCAAATCCAAGCGCAATTGCATACCATTTGGTTTCAAAGACAAATGACCATTCAACGCAGGCTACTCAAACTTCCAACTCGCCCTGTTCTTCGTGACCCTACGAATTGTCACAGGTCACATGATTGATGCATCTGGCAATGGCAATTTCTTCATCATAACGGGATGGGCAGGACGATAACCTTTCAAGGTGTGCCGTAATTGTAATTGCAATGCGGAGCACTCGGGTCGGGTTGATCGGCCATCACTATTGGATTTTTCATCCGGAGAAATTGTGATGCAAAAGTGGCACATCCTAGTTGTGACCATCATTTTATGTGGAACTCAGACTGCTTCTGCGCAGTATCGATTTGAGTCCGACTGGTTGTTTATGGATCGAGATAATGATTCCAGCGCAAACCTCGTTGGCGGTGGCGATACTGCATCTACTGCGGGAACAGACTTTGGAGTTTCCTCGGGATATCGATTCATGGTTGCTGCTGCATTTAATGAAATCGAGTTCGACGCCTCGTTCTCACAGCTACAGGAATGGGATGGTTCGAATAATGGAACAATCTCTCAACCGCTAGTTTTTGACAAAATGATTCCGGGAAGTTTCCTGACATTTGACAACAGTCTTTTTTCAGCAGCTACTGGAGTCCACATCGTGGACGTCGAAGTCATGAACCCATTATTTGATCCAATGGAGCCCGTTGACGACATCACGAACCCACCAACAATCATCGTAGCTAAACTTTTTGATGAAAACACTGAAAGCGAGCTATTGAGGCTTGGTTCTGCATTTCAAACCAGCTACAGCAGCCGAATGAACGATTTTGAATTCAACATTGGTTCTAATCGAGATTGGAATTGGTGGCATGTTGCAGTTGGGGTCAGAGCAGTTGAATTAGACGAGTTCCTCAGATTCCAAGTTACAGGCGCGTTTGACGCACCCGATGTTGATGATGGTGCTCACCCCGGGGACGGCATGATTAATGATGAAAATGACCTGCTTTCGCATGAGGCACTGCTCAACTCTGGCTTGACACTTCTCT
>DAOUPA010000210.1 GCA_030626405.1 Planctomicrobium sp. | reverse complement strand
TCCAGCAGGCTTCCCTGAGCACCTTCAAAGAGCATTGAACTCCCGTCCTTGAGTTCGTGATGTAGGTACGAAGTCGTATCGATCACGGAATCTTTCAGCTGTTCGACATAGCCCATGTACTCGTCGTAGATCTCCTGAGCAGAGAACGTTTGAGAGGAAGGATCGAAGGCTTTCAGGATGATGTTTTTGTCGACGACGATTTCTTCCAGACGTTCACGAAACAATTCCGGGCGCAGCAAATCACCCATGCGAATCGCGTGATTCCTGCCAGCTTTGTCACGGTAGCAGGTTCCGATTCCCCGCATCGTCGTGCCGATCGCTTTATCCCCGCGTCGTGCTTCCAGAATCGCTTCCTCAGCCATGTGATAAGGAAAGATGACATGGGCTTTGTCACTAATGAGCAACTTGCCGAGACGGGCACCTTGTGCTTTGATCGTCGCGATTTCGCTCAGCAAAGCTTTCGGGTTGATGACAACTCCGTTCGCAATCACCGAAGTTGCATCAGGGCGAAGAATCCCGGATGGAAGTAGCGACAGCTTGTATGTTTGCCCATCAAACATGACGGTGTGACCAGCATTGTTTCCACCAAGATAGCGAACGACAACTTCATGCTGATCAGCAAGGATGTCAACAATTTTCCCCTTCGCTTCGTCTCCCCATTGAAGACCCACGACTGCCGTCACTGCCATAACAATTCCACATCTTTGAAATACGTCACGACAATCAGAATCGACCATCGCGCAATGAAAAACCGCCAGCAACCGCTGACGGATTTTGTTCCAATCCGACCAAGTTTAGCATCGAAGGGGGCGAAGGTCACCCGAAGCGAGTCAATTTCGCCGAACACTTGAAAGTGTAAGGCGAGCGGTTCGATTTGCCCCATCCTCGACGCTGAATACTCATCCCAAGGCGATCAACACAACCCTCAAGGACGCCAAGTTTGAGGATTTCATCCGAGTCTTCCAGCAAAAAAGTGTCATTCAAGTGAATTCTTGAATTTGGAAGGTGAGAAAACCGCCTCACCAGGAGAGCTTCCCAGAAGTGTAACTTGTTATTTTCCATGCACTTACAGCCCCGTGACACAACCGTGACAATCCCTGCGCAACTTTGACCGAAGTTTCGCCGCCTCCTGACAGTGTCAGTCCGAAGATGTGATATAAGACGCCTCCTCACTCAGGTGCATGGATGTGCCCCTCCCTATCTCAACTGAATGAAGCAGGAATGATCCATCATGTCGACAACAATTGAAAAACCCGAAATCGAACCTTCCGACACCGGTCAAGCTGACACAGGTCAGTCTGCCACGGAACAGTTGGAGGCTCGACAATCAACCACTGAAACATCCGATCTTGATGAGTCGCTCGAGTCCAATCTCGTTGATGGTGTCGATGTCGATGCTCTCCACGAATTGGTGGAATACATCCCTGAGACCAAGAAGCTCAGCCAGAATGCTCAGGAACGGCAAGAGATTCTCGCCTTCTTCTCGCCAGACCGACTGGCATGGAAGAATTTGGACTGGATCGTTGTCACCTGGATGGTCGCTATGCACGTTGGAGCGGTGGCTGCATTTTTCTTCTTCAGCTGGCAGGCAGTCGCGGTTGCAGTTGTTCTTCACTGGTTGACATGCAGCATAGGGATTTGCATGACCTACCATCGTTGCCTTTCGCATCGCTCTTTAAGATTGAAGTGGCCGGCCAAACTCGTGGGAACATTCTTCGGCGTAATCGCTGGGGAAGGTGGTCCTCTCCGCTGGACGGCAACGCATCGTGTGCATCATGGTCAATCGGATCAGGTCGGGGATCCACACTCACCACTTGAAGACGCTTGGTGGTCGCACTTGTGGTGGATGATGTTGAAACACCCAAAACGCAAAGACGATTTGCTCTTCAAACACTACGTTCCTGATCTCACTAAAGACAAAATGTTGGTTTTCTTCGAAAAGACTTTCCCGCTTTGGCTCTGGGGAACAGGCTTGACGATTCTGTATTTTGGTGGATGGTCAATGTTTCTCTGGGCGTTCTGTTTCAGAATGGTTGTTGCCTACCACAGCACATGGCTCGTGAATTCTGCCACGCATTTGTGGGGATACCGGAACTACGAAACGACTGATGAATCTCGTAACTTGTGGTGGGTGGCAGTTGCCGCCTACGGAGAAGGTTGGCACAACAACCATCACGCACACCCCCGTCTGGCAAGAGCCGGTCACAAGAAATGGGAACTCGACCCCACTTGGTGGGCAATTTCGTTCCTGCGCTTCATCGGTCAAGCTGTCGAAGTCGACGACCGAATCCCGGAAGCATCAAAATCATAATGTTTTTTTGATCCAAGACAGCAAGCCGCCCGTTTCCAAAACGGGCGGCTTTTTTTGTTACGTAAAGTACTCTTTCGGAAGCTCGAATGACTCTCCGACCAGGACGACTTCAACCGAAGAACATTGACGATATCGATTGGAAAGCTGTTCAGTATCAATATAGCTATCGCATCACTTTCACTGCACTCTTGGGATCGTTAGTGCTTCCCCTCGTTCTTGGTCCGTGGCTGCTTCAGGCATGGATTTACCCAGCGATTTTTGCAGGGGTCGCATCGATCGGTTGGCATTTGTATCAACGCAGGATGAAGAAAATCCGCGGTCTTTTTGACCACGGAAAGTCGAGAAAGGCGAAAGTCACCAACATTAATCTTTCTAAAAGAGGTGGTCTCCCAAATCACGCCAAGCCAACTATCATCACCGTGAAATGGCGTGAAGGTGACAAGACAGTTTCGTTCACATATGAAGTCTCGCCTTACCACGAAATTGACGAACGGAAACTCAAACGAAACGTCTCAGTTCTGACTTTGCCTTGTTCGAAGACTGTAATCATTGCAGACCTATTCAAATTCTAGAGCAGATTGCTCTTTCCTGTGCCCGTAAAAAACGTTTTTCAACAGTGTAAACGCTTGTCTCCACGAGGCAGAACGCGAACACCAATACGAAAAGTGCTCTAATGGTAGGCACGTTGCTAAATGACAACTGCAAAAGACTCAAAGGTCTCGTCAGAATAAGTGGGAGTCTAAGACAAGGTTAATGTCCATTCGCATTCATCAACTCACACGAAGGGGAACACGGATAAAGGCGAGTGAAACAGATCGTCACAGATTCGCCTTGCTTCGCTATCGAGTCCAATTTTGTTCGTGAACCAGATCAGTGAAGATCCGTTTCATCCGTGCTACTCACGATTGAAGTTTTGTTCCGTGCGCAAGTTTTACGTCATTCTGACTCAATGCCGATTCCTCTACCCTTGACCCTCGATCCCTAGCCCCTCAATCCAAGCGGCCCAAATCATGCTTCTTCTTTGGTTACAGCATCAAAGCCGCGTCAGAAGCATCCGTGTTCTTTTCGATGAAGTCGTGAGCACTAACTTGGGTCAGTTTCAGCGAACGGGTCGATGATTTCATTTCGCTGAGGGGTCTGTGAGATCTTCGGATCAATCTGATCTTCAGGATTGAAATTCTCTTCCGGATCACGAACGGAGTTCTGTGCGGCTGAAACAGGTTTCACGACAACACGCGTTCCTTGAATCTCCACAATTTCTACACTTTCACCGGACTCAATGATGAAACCATGCCCGACCGCGTGGAGGCGTTCGCCGTTGATTTGAACCAGTCCGCCTGGTTTCAGTGGGCTGATTGCAGTCCCATGTTGACCGATGAGACTTTCCAGATGGTGGTGCTGTTCCTGATAAGGAGTCACTTCTTCTGTTGACGGTGCCGCGAGTAAGACCCGATTTCCAAAAGCAGTTTTTGTTAGAAGGTAGTAGACGCCACTCAGTGTGATTGGAATGAGGGCCAAGAATGTCACAATATAAATTCGCCAATACAGCGGATTGGTTTCCGACCAGGCATGGTGAGCAAAGTAAGCCGAGGAGAGAAACGAGACTGCACACATGACGCCGACGATTCCACCTGTCGGCAGGAGTAGTTCGACTCCGAGTAGGATGAATCCGACAAGGAGTAGAACGAATGTCAGGATCTGGTCGTCCATTATTGAGCGGCAATCTTTTCTGAACTCGTCATCTTAGAAATTTTGTATCTTCACCGATTCCATTCTAACTTGTTCGGGAGCAGAGACAATCCCCGAGTGAATTCAACAGATCGTTCAAACGCTGAGCAACACGCCGTACACATTAAGTGTGCGGCATAGGGAAACCGTCCTACGTCACATTTCTTGCAATGTTTTGATGATCAACTCTCGAACAGATTTTGCGTCGGCTCCTTTTGCGAGTCGCATCACTTTGCCGATGATTGCTCCGACGGCTTGTTGTTTCCCGGCTTTGAAATCTTCGACTGCTTTCGGACTTTCAGCGATTGCTGATTTGACAGCCTCTTCAAGGGCACCAGTGTCTGAGACGACTTCCAGTCCGCGCTCACTGATGATTTCATCGATGCGGCCATCACTGGCTTCATGATCTTCGTCGGCCTCTTCCAGTAAAACCGAGAAGACTTCGCGACCACTTTTGTTGGTAATCTTCTTGTCAACAACGCGTTGAATGATCGCCCCCAACACTGCGGCGTGAACAGGGAACTCACTAATACTTTCTGTCCGCTCTTTCATTTCACGAAGAACATCTTGAGTGACCCAGTTGGCAGCTTGTTTGCCATCTTTGGCAATCGTGACAACTGTTTCATAGTAGTCGGCGACGTCTTTCCCCTGATTCATAATCACGTCGGCATCGTAGGCGGAGAGTCCGAATTCGGATTCGAATCGTTGTCGCCGTGTTGATGGTGGTTCCGGCAGTGCGGCTTTGATTTCGGCAACTCGCTCGGCAGTGACCGTCACCGGCACGAGGTCAGGGTCGGGGAAGTAGCGATAATCGGACGCTTCTTCTTTCCCTCGTTGACCAAACGTCGCATTGCGATTTGCATCCCAGCCGCGCGTCTCTTTCATCACACCAGGGTCACCCAGCTTGCGCCTGGTCTCTTCATAGATCTTTTTTTGTCGAGTCGCTTCGTATTCAATTGCGGCTTCAACAGCCCGGAAGCTATTTAGGTTTTTGACTTCGACAATCGGCGTCGCGATTTTATCATCGCCTTCTCCATAGTGGAGATTGACGTTCGCGTCACAGCGAAGGCTTCCTTCCTGCATGTTGCAGTCGGAGACACCAAGGAATGTGAGCAGCAGATGCAATTCTTCGAGATACGATTTCGCTTCCGCCGCTGAGCGGAAGTCCGGCTCGCTGACGATTTCCAGCAGAGGCGTTCCGGTTCGGTTCAGGTCGACTTGGGAATCGTTGCCGCGGCCTGATTCGTCGTGAATGTTCTTGCCAGCATCTTCTTCGAGGTGAGCGCGGTTGATGCGAATTTTCCGCCGCGTTCCATCTTCGCTCGTTGCTTCCAGCCAACCATCGTGGCTGAACGGCAAGTCGAACTGACTGATCTGGTATCCCTTCGGCAGGTCGGGATAGAAATACTGCTTACGGTCCCATTTTGTGAACGGAGCGATTTCACAGTTCAGGGCAATTGCAGTAATCAGCGACAGTCGGAACGCCTCTTCGTTCATCACTGGCAGTGAACCAGGATGCCCCAGGCAAACTGGACACGTCTGCGTATTTGGCGCATCAGGATTGAAGCGGTTAATGCAACCGCAAAAGATTTTCGTGTTCGTCAGTAGTTGAACGTGGACTTCCAGTCCGACAATCAAAGTCTCAGTCATCTTGCTCCTCGTCACTTAGAGATGACCGGAGTGTAATGAACGAGCGCACGCGAGACGAGTCTTGATGATTCAACGAACGTTAATGCGAACGGCTCGTCATCTCCCCCTATTTTTTCAGTCTTCTGAAAGTCGTCGACTCACCACTTGATCGAAAGTCTCCGACAACCAATTCCTCTGTCGTCAGCTTTTGAATGGTCATCCCTGGGTCCTGGGGATTTGGTTTGCTGTTCCTGCGAAATTTCGTCATCAGCCATTTTTCGTACAGTTCGATCTTTAGCTCCTTTTGACTTGCGGACCAATACGCAAAAGGTTCATTTTGAACGATTGCCTCTGTTTCTCCTTGTTCGAGATCGAATACGTCAAACGTGCCATTCTAAAAAAAACGGATATAAAACTTCTCGCCTGCAAACGTCAACTCGTCACCGACGGGAGCCCAGGCGCCGACAAGCATTTGCTCCGTTTCATTCAAACGAGTGGTCCAATAGAAGACCAGTGCGATGAACACAACAATCGCAGCGAGTAAAAGCCAAACTGACTTTGGTGAATTGCGAGATGTCCCTTTTAAATCAGACATCTCGCGGTTCTACCACAATTATTAAATCAATGTCCGAGCCCGACCGTCTTTGTCTGAATGCGGCACAAGTACATATCAGCGGTGATGTACAAGACCGAACCGTCTTTGCCACCGAATGTGCAGTTGGCGGTTCGTTCGCCGGTGCTGATGCGACCGAGGAGTTTGCCAGCGGCACTGAAGACATAAACGCCACCGGGACCGGTTGCGAAGATGTTGCCAGCTTTGTCGACCGCCATGCCATCAGGGAGACCAGGCCAACCTTCTTTGACATGTTTTGTCGCATCATAAATGACTTTGCTCTGCCCGAGCGTTCCATCGGCTTTGATTGGAAACGATTTCCAGAGAGCAGCTTCCGGGTCGGACTGAGCGACGTACAACGTTTTCTCATCTGGAGAGAGAGCAATCCCATTCGGGCGAGTCATCTCTTTGGTCAGCAATGTGACCTCTCCAGATTTCGAAAGGCGATAAACACCACAGAAGTCGAGTTCGCGAAGAGGATCGTCGTAGCGGTTTGGCAACCCATACGGAGGATCGGTGAAGTACAGATCGCCACTGGAATGGAAGACTGCATCGTTCGGGCTGTTGAGTCGTTTGCCTTTGTAGTTGTCAACGAGAGTTCGCTTGCCACCGTTTTTCGTCACGACCGACAGACGACGGTCGCCGTGCTCACACATGACCAGTTGCCCTTTTGGATCGAGGATCAAGCCATTGGAACCAGGCTCGCCGCCGTAGTCAGCGACTCCGGTGTAGCCAGAAGGCTTCATGAAGAGTTCGGCACCTTGGCCTTCGACCCATTTGAAAATCGAATTCCTGGGGATGTCGGAGAAGAGTAGATAACCAGGACCGTTCTTTTCGTTAACCCAGACAGGTCCTTCTGTCCAGATGTAACCGCTGGAGATCACTTCCAGTTTTGCATCTTTGGCAATTAACTTACTGAGCGCGGCGTCGTTTTCGATCCGTTCACCCAGCACTGGGAAGTTTGTTGTGTCTTGTGCGAAAACTGATGTCGCGCAGAGTAGAAGAGTCGCTGCATTCGCCAGAAGAATTCTCATCGGTGTGGTCCTTTCGAAGAAGTTCTGCAAGCGAGTTGATGTCAAAACTGTTTTTCAGCATCGAGGATGATTTCGTAGGCTGCGCGAGAATCTTCCGCCTCTCGTATCTCTGGAAGAAAGTCAGGCAGCTGGACCATTCGAGCCAGCCGAGCAATCACTTGCAGGTGAGTACGTGTGTCCTGGCACAACACCAGGAAGAAACAATCAGTGAGTGAATTATTACTTGCACCAAAGTGGAGTCCGCTCAAGGTCCGTCCGAAGGCAACCAATGGTTCGCCAAGTGCTTCCGGAACTGGCGAGCGGGGGTGAGGGATGGCAACGCCATTATCGAAAGCTGTCGAGCGCAACTTCTCACGTTCCTGTACAGCTTTGAGAATGTTGGCAGGTTCCCAGACTTGCCAGGTTCGACCAGCAACTTCAATGAGAGACTCCAAAACAGAGCGTTTCGTTCTGGCTTCGAGAGGAACTTGTACAAGTTCCGGTTTCAGCAACGAAGAGACCGGAATCTCCGGTTCGATTTCTGGTGATGCCTGAGCAACTTCCAGTGCTGCGAGTTGGCTGTCCGAATATTCACGCATCTCCTGTTCGAGCCATTGCGTAATTTCGGCTGCGTGAAACTGCCAGTCTCCTGCACGCTTGTGAGCAGGAATTCGACCACGGCTTGCCAGCCGTTCAATTTCGCGACGATCTCGCCCTAGTTGGCGAGCCAATTCATCGAGTGAGTACCATTCGTAGGCCATGAGGAAATTCGAGGTGGGGCGCTGTGGTGGGAAAAAGAGTTCTGGCCGGAACTCGTCATGAATCAGATGCCCGACACTGCTGCTCTGAACTCATTAGAGAATAGAGTCGCTTGTGACCTGAGACAACGTTCAATTAAATCGTGATGATCCATTTTCCACAAGTCACGCGACCAAACTTCTGTCTCATACCACCCATCGTAACCTGCCGATTCGAGTGCAAAGATCATTTCTCGAAGCGGTAAACGTCCTTCTCCGGGAATTTCACGGTCGTTTTCATCACGAGGAGATCTAGACCGATCTGAGAGATGTACGATCCCCACATGCCTGACGATTTCTTTTAATCGTGTGCAGATGTCTTCCTCTCCTCCCAGATGAAATGCACCGAATGCAAGCTTGAGAGCCGGGTGATTCACGCGTTCTATCAATTCCAGTGCGTCATCGAGACTATGAATGAAGGACCAGTTTTGATGGTACACCGTGTGCATCGGTTGCAACGCAATGCAAACATCGTGGCTCGCCGCCAAATCGGCGAGTTCTTGAAGAGACTGGCAAGCCAACCTGCGGGCATGTGAGTCGATATGGCCGTTTTGTGGACCAGTCAGAACGGTGACTGCCGGTGAGCGAAGCTGCCCAGCAACTCGAATCGCTCGCTTTGCTTCCAAAGTAACAGCATCAATCCCGAATCCGTTGTGCCCCGTGAATCCACCGACCCAACCAACGCTCGATACTTTCATTCCGGACTGACGAATCGTCCGCACTCCACGTTGAACTCCATACTCCAGAAGCTTTCGCCAGCTGACACCAATCGCAGGTAAATTCCATAGCTGATACGCCTCCAGATCCTCCTCAAGTGACCAGCGAATCGTGGTCAGTTGATTCAAAGCAGTGCGGTGTGCGAGATCGCACGCATCAAGGCTAGGGTGAGCTGCGTGATGTTCGGGAAGGCTTGGCAAATGCTCGGTGTCCGAATGCGTTGTCGTCAAAATCGATTTCGTCATCTGCACATTGTCGCGCGATGAAGATGTTTGAGGTTTATGCACGTCAACAAACCTGTTGAAAGAGATGAGATATCACAAAAGAAATGAATTGTGCAAGACACAAAGAATATCTTCATGTCCGCAACGACAGCCCGTTCATTCATCCAGCGGCATTTAATTCGACATTCGAATTATTCGCAACATTGACCCAAACGTGAACGTGCGGCGCCCCACGGTAATGCCAGACGACAGATGGTCCCTCTAAACGCCAGAGATCCCAAACACCATCGCCACCCAGATCGTCCTCTTGATAGAACGAAATAGAACATGCATCCAAGCCTCCTTGTTCTTTCAAACATCGAGAAGCTTCGTCGCGATCAGAAACCCGGTAAGGTTCAAGCAACGTTGCCAACACTCCCTGCATGTGTTCCTTCTGATCAGCAGAAAGATCGGCGATGCGAATCCCATCGCGTTTGCCCTTCTTGCCTTTGAAACCGACTTCCCATTCGAAAGGAGCAGATTTGACGAGTGCCTGATCCCGCTGCTTGCCATCGAGCATTTCGTAAAGCTTGTTCGCTTTCACAGCTTGCGGCCAAAAAACATTTCCGGGGTGGTCCGGCTTTTCGTTGAATCCTTGTGCCGCATGTCCGTAGAAAATTGGACCGCCGAAAGCGACATGCTCAGAGCTGTTTCCATCGCAACGGACGGTCAAATGGCGCCCAGTCATGACGAATTCAAACTTGCCCTCGCCTGGATTTCCGAAAATGGCAATCGTTTGCTGCTTTCCGTACCCACCTGCGTCATCTTTAAGCTGCTTGCGAATTCGGTTGTGCCATTCCTTATCGTAGAGGCCAAAGAAGAGCGATTCGATCATCTCTTGTTGATCTTTGGTGTAAAACCTGCCTCCAACATTCAGGCGTTTGCGGTCCGTAATACTCCAGTTATTGGAGACATGCGTCCGCAACAATCCGCGATCATCTTTGTAATCCCAGTCGAAACAGACGTCCTGTTTTTGCTTATCGCTGAGAGATTCGTAGAGCTTCTTGACGAGCTGTTCAGACTTTGGTTCTTCCCTAGTTTCGGCGAAAGAACTATTTGGAATGAGAGCACTCGCCACCCCGACTGCGGCGACTGTTCCCGTTGTCCGCACGAAATCACGTCGGTTGAATTTCAACTGACTTTCCGGAAAGGCACTCTGCTCATCAAACTGTAAAGACATTCACGATGCTCCCAAAGAAACGAAATTCTCTTCCCTGCGCATCAGTATGTGTCTGGTTCTAGAAAAATGCCATGACAGATCGAAAGTTTTCTACCAGAAAATTTCATTGTAACTTTTCTGGTAGATCACTCTTGACGAATTGAATCTCCGGCGTCTCATTTTGGAAAATGAACTGGGCTGAGCTTCGAGCTTACGAAAGTGGGATCGCGTGATGAGTCAATCAATCACCAATACCAAGGTTGCTTTCGATGTCTCGTGCTTTCGATGACATAAACACATTCCGCAACTTCAATGGATCGAGAATTTTTTGAGGGTTATGCTCTTCGCGAGCCACGGCACCCACATCTTGAACCCAAGGATCGCTGGATTGATTCGCGGGATTTTCGCGAGCACTGTTGCTTTCCCGATATCCAACCGTCTGTGAAAACGGATTCGGCAAAAACGTAGATTGGCAGCCAGAGCAAAGAATGACTGCAAGCAGACTTGCTGCATATCGACGAGATAACATGAGGGACTCCCACGCGCAGTGGTTCAATTGGTCGAAACGACCTGGAGGGTGATACGAGAAGGGATGTTGAGAGGGGAAGATCCGCTATATTGCAGAATTCTCGCATCAGGTAAAGATCAAATTTTTCGAGGGTGCGAGAAACCGGGGCCGTGATCGTATTATTCACAGTACCCCAGCAATTTCACAATGCGAGTTAAACATGGACGCGATCAAACAGCCTCTCGACCTTCTTGTTGTCTCTCCTCACCCTGATGATGCCGAAATCAGTGTTGGCGGAACGATTCTCAAATCGCTCTCCCAGGGAATGCGCGTTGGAGTTGTGGAGTTAACGGACGGTGAACCGACACCGCGCGGTTCTATTGAGCGGCGGCGTGCCGAAACGAACCAGGCAACTCAGGCTCTGGGGCTCACCTGGAGGCATCAACTCGATTTACCGAATCGATCAC
>DAOUPA010000593.1 GCA_030626405.1 Planctomicrobium sp. | reverse complement strand
CAATTAAGGGAGCCCACTGTCGAGGAAAAGCGGTCATTAGCCGAACGTGAAACAGAAAGGAAAAACAAGCTCTCAAGTGAGTCGCGGATCAATGCTTTTTACGAAGCGAAGTTTTCAAGCCGTATCGACTCAGTTTGGGTCGACAAGCAGAGCGTGGTCATTCGAGGGACCGTTGAACAGAGAGGCAATTCTCGGCTGATCGAAATCCACCCGGAAGTTTCTGTGGCCGAACTTGCGACGATGCAAAAAAGTGAGTTGCTTCTTGATCAGCAGAACGGAATCATCGATGTGGGAGAGTTGGGGGCCAAAGGTACGTTTGAAATGCAGCTTTCACGTTTTCAAGGCGGTAGGGACCGTACGACTTCACGTTGGGCGGTCGCTGAACGAAATCAAGACGGTAAATGGAAACTGTCTTCTCACTGGAAATATGCGACCGACATGTCAGCCGCAACCGCGGCTACTGTGCCCCGACAGATTCCCAAAGGCATCAAAGGGATGGGAGGTGTCAGTTCCCGGTTTCCGTTAGATGAGTTGGTGGAACTTGGGGTTCATAACATCACCGTGAATATTGCCGTATCTCATTTCATGGACTCAGTTCCGCGACGGGGATGGATTCCTTTCGAGTATGGCGGTCGCAAGTGGTTCGTAAATCTCAACCGTCTGGCTGAGTACGACACACTGATACGATTTGCCTTAGACAACGAGATAGTTGTCAGCGGTATACTGCTAATTCCTTTCTCGAACAGTAAGTTTGGCAAGATGATCGTGCATCCCGAAGCAGATCGTGCCGGACACTATGCGATGCCGAACTTTAGAACGGCTGACGGTGTTGCAGCCTATGAAGCGGTAATCGAGTTTTTAGCGCAGCGATACTCAGCATCAGGCTTGCCTCACGGTCGCATTTCCAACTGGATCGTCCACAATGAAGTTGGCTTTGGTTGGGAGTGGACCAACATGGGTTGGCAACCTCCTATGGTGTATATGGATCACTACCTCCGCTCGATGCGGTTAGTGCATAATGTCACACGCCGACACGATCCCCACTCGCGCGTCTTCATCTCACTGACCCACCATTGGAATACTCCTACCAATCCGTCTTGGAGATCTTACTCCAACATCGATTTGATTGAACGACTTGTTGAATCCAGCTCTGTCGAGGGGGATTTTGCATGGGGCGTCGCCTTCCATCCCTATCCACAGAATCTTCGCAGACCTGACGCCTGGAACGACACTCGCGTCACCAACGATTTTCAGACACCGCTGATCACTCCCAAAAACATTACTGTACTGGATCGGTGGATGCAGCAGCCGAAAATGCGGAACTCAGCCGGAGATGTTCGCGGAGTGCTCCTCTCGGAACAGGGATTCAACACACCCGACTACTCCGTTCAGAGTCAACAGCTCCAAGCTGCCGGTTTTGTTTACATGTGGAGGCAAATGCGAGGATTAAAGAGCATTGAAGCATTCCACACCCACCGTTGGGTAGATCATCCCAACGAAGGGGGGCTCTTGCTCGGCCTCCGTAAGCTACCAGTAAACGGAAAATCATATGGAGAAAAGAAACTCGCCTGGGACGTTTACAATGCCCTTGATACGCCTAGCGAAGCAACAGTGATCGACTTTGCAGACGAGATACTGGGAGAAAGCGATCACCCTAAGAAATAGCCCGAGGACCTCATGCAACTATGCGAGCAGTGCGACTTGGAGCGACCTTCATAAGGAATTCATGGCACAGCAGTAGCGGATTATGTGCCCTTGGCACTGAGTAATCATCAGACGATCTTCTTGTTGAAAAACGAGACCGCCCTCGAAGGAGCGGTCGTTGGGAAAAACAACCGCCCATTCGGATGGGCATACGTAGAGAGATCAGCGTCTCATCGAGTTGGTGTCTCATACCTCACGACGCAGTCAAGATGGACTCAGGCATGATTCGTACTCGGAAAAAAGCTCTCAAACCAGGCTGTTTTCAAGTTGGATGCAATCAAAGCAAGTCGCCTGAGTCCGAGCGTGCTCCGCAGCCTGATGTGGGAAGTTGGGCTAGGATTCCGTCGACTCAAACCCCTCACGCACCGGAAAACGCTCATGAAATTCGATCTTGTCGTCGTGAAGAAAAACCGTCGCAGCGGCAAACACGACGACCGCAGCGAGGACGATTGCTACCAGACCACCAAAACGAGCACTTGGCATGCTCAATTCTCGAGTTGGCTCAGCTTTCAACATACCTCGACCTGAAAGGAACCACACAGCACCAGCGATGAAAAGAATGGGCAGGTACAGCGTGTCGCTATTCTCAATCGATAGTTCGCGGTAGAAAAAGCCTTTCACCAGAAATCCGAAGATGACGGAATAAAGCGTATACGCAAACAGGACGAATGACCCGAGGCGGCGCAGCGACTGATCGTTTCTCTTCTCGTGCCATTTCCAATTGATACACGCACCAATCGCAACAACGACGAGAATACTCAACCCCAGCATTTGTTGACGGAAAACGAAGTGCTCGAAATCCTCGATATGGAGTCCTTCGGCGAGTCGCATCAGCTTTTCGCTCTCGAAGGCTTTGAGAAAATTCGTCCATGGGAGGAGGACGATGACAAAAGCGAGGGCGAGCCAGTTTGCAAGTCCCGATGGTTTTGCCGGTTCGGACCAACGGGTTGTTGAGACGGCATAGGACATCCCTAAACCACCGCAGAATCCAAGAGTAAATTCCATCACATTCCACCAGTTGTAGGAGACTCCACTGATCACCCCCATGGTCTGAAAGAAATTTCCGATCGCAAAACCGAAACCACTCCCGAGTCCTGCAAAGGCTGCAACTCGGAGCGCACGATGAAAACCTTCACGGTAGGAATACCAGGCCAAAGCGATCGCAGCCCCCGCACAAAGAGCCCAAGCTTCTGATCGCGGAGGCGTCATCAACCATTCAAGCTGGTAGATGACAATCCCCCAGAACAAACACCCACCTGCAACCATGCCACTGATGAGGAGGAACCAGTCAGGTTTCTTGTCATCGGACGTTTCGAGCCCGAGTCCGAGAAAACCGCCACCGATGAAACCATAGAGACCACCGATCACTGCCAACATCGCGTAACCGTATAGAGAATTATTGAAAGTATCCGCCCTGCAATAACCAATGACAATCCCATAACTCATCATGCCGCCCACACCCCACCCAATCGCACTCATCGCGACCAAAGTCGGAAGCCTGCGGAACCAACCGATATGGCCTGAAGCAACAAGGACAGCCAGTCCTCCCGCACCCCCGGCCCACGCGGCACCCCATTCATGACCAAAATGTCCACGCACTGCCCACGTCAGTCCAAGAATCAATCCGGTGAGTAACATTGCAGATACGATTCTCATAGTTTTTCACAAACTTGGGCTTTCACCGTGCGGGGGAGGACTTTGTGTTGACAAGTACGCGAGCGAATTCGTTTTCCATACATCTTACTCGGCGCAGTTGCGAGGCAAATAAAACGCACTCAGAAATCCTACTGTATTTCAAAGTGTTTTTCTGTTTGGTTCTACGAAGTTCACTTCTGAATAAACTTTTTTTCACCGCAATCGCTCCTCCTGTTCAATAGATATTTTAATGTTACTCGTTGATTGATTTAGATTTTCGTCTGGAAAACTGGCACCAGAACTGAACAACAGATTTGAACGCATTCAATACTGCGAGAAGATGGAGGCGCCTTCCACGCAGAGATGGTCTATGGGGAAGGAGGTTGAAAGGCGCGAGAAATTGGTTTGAGGTAAGTTACGCAGCCTTCCGTTCGAACGATTTCACAAGCCCACCGACGTAAGATTTCACTTCGATCTGGTCAAGTGACAGCTTCTCGACTTCCTCTGGGATTTCGCGAATT
>DAOUPA010000346.1 GCA_030626405.1 Planctomicrobium sp. | reverse complement strand
TCAAAGATTGAGCGAGATACCTCCGCTCCCACGGGTAGCTGACATTATGTTTTCCGATGTGGCAATCTTTATCTCCTCCACCTGACAAATCCCTCAATCGCCGATTCCGATAGGTCCGAAAGCAGAAAACCAAAGGATTACGGCTTGCCCGTGTCTGCAGTTTTGACACGGCGACCGATGTGGCCGCTGCAGGTTAGGGAAAAAACGAAGTTGCTATGCGGCCACGATCATCTCTGCCGAACTGGCCCGATTGTGGTTGTTGCCATCTCGACTGCGCGAACCGATCAAATCTTGTCAAATACGGATTATAGAACGTTCGACCGACTTTTTCCCGGAATTGCAGACCAAAACACGAAGCGCATACCGCTGCGATGGCTCTCTGCTGCTATAATGGCGGTCTGCCATTTTGCCGACCGTGCTTGGAAGCGGACGGCCCCACCTTTAAGACAGGCGCTTGCCGCCCACCTACCGACGGTCGTCCACGAGAAGACCAAAATAGTTCCTCCGTTCGATCGCACCGTGAGTCATCGCGCACATATCTTCCCATGTTTCGGACCTCGATGAGAAGGAAGAGTCGCCAAAGTGAATACTCTGAGAATTACGCTCCTGCTGGTACTCGGCAGCGTCTGTTCGATGCCAAGCACCGAGGCTGACGACGCTCCAATGAATTTGGAGCAAGCCAAAGAATTGGGGCGGATGAATTCTAGGTTTTTGAAAGAGACTAGCACAAGCTCAAAACCCACCCAAGCCATTCTCAAGGCGAATCTTACTCACTTTCAAAAGTCTATCGGGCACATCCTGAACAAAAAATGCATCGCTTGTCATGGTCCCCAAAAGTCTGAGGGAAGACTACGTATCGACAAGTTAAACCCCGACCTGTTGACGGGTGCTGATGTTGAGCGATGGCGTGAGATATACAATGTTTTGAGTAACTCAGAAATGCCCCCTGAAGACGAGCCAGATTATGCATTGGCCGATGCGGATCGTGGCAACATTGTCGATTGGCTCGGCGACGAGATGGATAAGGCGTCTGCCGTGCGCCATAACACCACGGAGCACACATCCTTTCGTCGGATGACGAAATACGAGTACAACTACGCACTGCAGGATCTGCTTGGCTTGCCCTATACCGTCGCCAATAGCCTTCCCCCGGAAACCGCATCCGAGGATGGCTTCAAGAACAGTTCTGAATTGCTGCAGATGTCGGTCATGCAGTTCGAGACCTATCGCGAGATTGGGCTTAAAGCTCTCAAGCGAGCCACCGTGCGTGGCGAGCGTCCTAAAACCGTTACTTACATCATCTCGATGCAGGAAGAGATGGACAAAGCGGCGTCGGAAGAGAAATCGAAGACATTCGACAAGAACGATGAAAACTATAGCAAAAATAGAAATCGGCAACATTTTCTTGACCAAGAAACGGGCAAAGGTCTTCATTTCTCTGGTGGGAAAACGGCCCCTAAACCTGATGCCGTTGCTGGCCAAACGCCTGCTGTTTCTCCCGTTGTTCTAGTGCTCCCCCGATCCAATGAGTTGAAACTGAATCTGGATCGTTTCCTTCCTGATGAGGGAATTATGCGCGTTCGCATACGTGTTGGGCGGACGACCATGAACGCCAATGAATACGCAAGCCTTCGATTGGTCTTCAGTGCCCATACCAGCAACAACGCCAATTTTTCTGAGGTGATTAGTCAACACGACATCTCCGTAACGGCATCTGCCGATAAACCACAATTCATCCATTTTGATATTCCCCTGAGTGATATTCAGCGCAACCCATTCCGAAAACTAGCAACAACATTTCCGAGACGGGATGAGTTCTTGTCCATTCGAAATGTCTCCAATGCAAATAATCAAAAAGAACCTCTCCATGTTCTTATCGATTACATCGAAATCAGCGCTCCATTCTACGAGCAATGGCCGCCCAAAACGCATAGTGATATTTTCATCAAGAGTGATAACAAAAATGATGAAGAAATATACGGCCGTGAAGTACTCGCTGGATTTTTGAGACGTGTCTGGCGTCGCCCCATTACCACGAGGGAAATAGATCAGTTCATGGCGCTGTTTGCCAAATACCGTCCCGGATTCTCGAACTTCGAAGATGCCATGTTGGAAGTGTTGGCTACAGCCCTAGCCACGCCGGAGTTCCTTTACTTGACTCAAAAAGTTTCCAAAGGTGATGCAAAAATTCCAGGAATGATCAGTGATCTTGAATTGGCCAGCCGTCTCTCGATTTTTCTGTGGTCCAGTATTCCTGATGAGGAATTACTAATGCTCGCCGAGGAAGGAAAACTTAAAGATCCAGAAGTTCTGACTGCTCAAGCCAAGCGGATGCTGGCAGACTCTCGTTCAAGTCGCTTCTCTCAGAATTTCGTACAGCAATGGCTCGGCATGGATGGCCTGGATAGTGTGACTCATGTCAACGACAGTTCGCTAAAAGAAGCGATGCAGGAAGAGCCCATCGCCTTCTTTGATCAAGTTTTGAAACGCAATAGTAGTGTCATGGACTTCATTCATTCCGAGTACGTCGTGGTGAACGAACGCTTGGCCGGACACTATCGGATTCCTGGTGTCTATGGCCCTCACTTCCGCAAAGTTCCGATCGAGCCACAATCGAATCGTGGCGGGATTTTGACAGCCGCAGCGATCTTAACAATGAACTCCGATGGCAAAGACTCTCATCCACTCAAACGCGGTATCTGGATGTTGGAACGGATCCTTCAGGATCCACCGCCGCCACCACCACCCAATGTTCCGGAGGTTGATTTGACTGATCCGGATGTTTTGAAGATGACCCTAAAAGAACGCATCGCGGATCATCGGAATAAGCCCGCCTGTATTTCGTGTCACGCAAAGATTGATCCCTGGGGGATCGCGTTTGAAAACTACGATGCTTTGGGAGCCTACCGTACGAAAATAAAGAATAAGCCTGTAGATGCAACTTCGGCACTATTCGGCAAACAAGAATTGGCGGGAATGGATGGCTTGAAACGCTACTTGCTGACGGATCGGCAAGATCAATTTTCCAGAGCCATGGTTCACAAAATGATCGCTTATGCTCTTGGCCGTCCATTGTCTTTCAGCGATCATGCCGATATTGACAGCATGACCGTGCAATTCAGAAAACGCGGCGATCGTCTTGGCGACTTGGTCAATTTGATCATCAACAGTGAACTTTTTCACGCGAAATAGGAGCAACCACATCGTTAATACAAACATCGTTTCATTGGATCGTAGAAAATTTCTTTACGGTACAGGTGTGGCTCTGGCTTTGCCATGGTTTGAAACATTTGCCGCGAGTACTTCCAGTCCAAACGCTACACCGAGGCGTTTCGTGAGTATCTACCATCCTGATGGTGTTGGCCTGCCGCTCAAAGCAGATCCGGCCTGGAAGGATTGGAGCTGGTTTCCGCGGGGCGGCGAGAGAGATTTTGAATTAACCAAAGTCCTCGATGTGCTCGAGCCGTTGCGCGATGAAACAACGATTTATTCAGGGCTGTCTCACCCTGCCGCGAGATCAGTTCATGGCCATTCAAATGCCGATCAATACTTGACCGGTGCGGAAACGGGAGGCCACGGGGTGTACAAGAATTCAATTTCTGTTGATCAGGTCTATGCGGCGCACGCAGGCGAATTCACTCGTCTTTCGTCCTTGGTGATGTCTACGAATGGCGGAATCGGTGGCCCTCGTGGCGCACAAACTCAGTCCTTCAATCGTGAAGGGCGACCAATTCCAGCGATGAATAAACCGAAGCAGATCTTCGATATGCTTTTTGTTACCAGTGGTAAAGACGCTGCTGCAAAACTGGCAAGAAGCAAAAGTGCCTTGGACCTCCTCATCGCCAACACGCGATCGTTGGAGCAACAGCTCTCTAAGCACGATCAACAGACCCTGCAACAGTATCTTGACGCAGTCCGCGATACAGAAATCAAGTTGACGAAATCTCAAAAGTGGATTGACACACCGATTCCAAAGGTGGATACCCGCAATTTGACGCTCGACGCGGATCCGAAAAAAGCTCGACTCTATTTCGAAACCATGTATGAACTGATCTACCTAGCCTTTCTGAGTGATTCAACTCGTGTCGCCACGTTTCAGTTGGGTAGGGAAAATGGCGAAGGTCCACACGACCTTTTATCAATGGCTGTTGGTCTGGGTAATGCACATGCCCTTACTCACGCTGTGAAAAAGCCGAATGGTTGGGAAAATCTCGGGACCTATAATCGCTATCAAGCCGAAGAGTTCGGCCGTTTCGCACAAAAACTAAAAGATACTCTGGAACCGGACGGCAATGGAAACATGCTGGATAACACATTTGCAATGCATGGTTCCGCTTCCAGCAGCTTCCACCTCTCACGAAATTATCCGATTATTTCTGTTGGCGGTAAGAACCTCGGCTTCAACAATGGCCGTTATCTCAAGTTCGGCAAAGGAAATGAAGACAACCAGGCCGGCGCTGGGATTGTTAGCGATGTCGGATGGAGAGGAAAAGTAGAAGCTGAAGAGCTTCCACTGGCGCAGCTCTTTGTCACCATCTTGCAAAGACTTGGCGTTGAGACCGAATCGTTCGCTGGAACCACTGGGACGCTGAATAGGGTTTAGGAGTTTTTGCGTGATGAGATTCAATGGCTCTCGTTCGCGGGCATCCTGATCCGACTGAACGACGAATGGTCAGGCACTTCAGACAGGTCTCTGTTCTCGAAAATCCACTCATTGATGACATCGACAACCATTTGGTTCAGGTATTCGTAACGTGTCTTAAGCGGCCCCCGAGTGAGACAGGGTTGTTAACTCGAAGACGAAATTTGAAGAGAGCGAACGAGAGTATCTGCGGGAGGGGACCAACAGGGCGACGGAGTTGGCTTGTGTGGCGTTTTGGTGAGAGCGCCTTGGCAAAACCCAGAGGTGCTGGAGATGTCGCAACCCGTTGCAAGACTGGCGGATACAACGCAAAACGCCGAGAGCTTTCACTCTCGGCGTTGCTGTTCACTCATGGGTCAAAGCGTTTCGCTTTTGCCCTTTTAAGCTCCCCTTATAGGACCGTAAAACGAACACTCTAAATTCGCTCTAACTCAGCATCTTCTTTTGGGGTAATGACTTACCGATTTCGAGGTCTCACTCGGTAAACGGCGAGCGAGTGGGACAGCTCGAATTTTTCAGCAATTGGTTAACAGCTTTGCAAGCCTGAGAGCGCTCTCAAGCCAGAATGTGACATCTGGAAACCATTCATTCCAACGTTCAACATTTCCATTCTTTCTGCGAGTTTGAACCTGAAATTCTCCTATTCAATCGTGTTCAAGGATTTTGTACTCCGCGGGCCTTTCCAGAGTAAGATTCCGTTGAAATGCGGAGGGGAATTGCCGGGAAAAGGCGTTCGGTTGCTGTGAACACAGCTTCAGGCGTCCTCACGAATCTGAATTCGTTGAGACGCCCGCCGTGCCTGTCTTTCACTTCCGCGAAACGCTCTCGGCAGAAACCCTTTGATGGACCAGTTTTCGCCCATGAACTCTCCGATGATGAGTGCAAAGGTGGCGAAATCATCGAAGCGTCGAAACAGTGGCGAGGAAATATTGACTCTCGACTTGTGAGTAGAATCGATGCAGGCAACATCATAGACTTCGAGCACCATGAAGCTCCCGACCGTGAGTGTCGCCGTCAGGTCGTTCCAACGAATGTGAATCACCTCGTTCGTGATCCTTCCCTTGGGGAGGACCAGCCCTCTTTCGGTGATCACGATCTGCTGCGGGTGATAGCGGCGATAGATTTCCGAGCCGACGGCAATTGCACACAGCAGAAAGATTACAGGGCAGATTCCATAGGCCACACCAGTCGGCGAAACCTTCATCCCCTTGATATTCACTCCGCCATTGAACCCAATTGCGTAAACCAGGAGCCCTCCAGCAACGAGCAGCAAGAACGGAAGAAATCCGTACAAGGCGTATTTCGGATATCCTCCATACTCTGACTGAAACAGGATCTCTCCATGTTTGTGCTGCATAGAGTCGTCGGAGGAACGATCCATATTGTGAGACCTTGCCGTTGAATTCAGAGTGACTTGCGATGTTGCATTCAAACCGGGATGTTACCGTTACGATACAGATTAGCTCCAATAGGACAGCCTCATTTTCTCACTTTAGTCTTTTCGCCGGCATGAATTACACCTTTGTCTCCATTCGCAAAAGAAAACTAGGCATCCATCAACTCTGAGAAGCAAATCATGGCAAGGCGTCCCCATGGCGGTTGATCTCGGTCCGCGTAGCTCGACTTGAAACAAGAACTCGAATCCCCATGATTTAATTCGCCAGAGCGCAGCCGTCAACGCGGCCATCTTGTTCAATGTGAAGTGCGCGTTCATCGTCGATTGATAATGCTCCCACTAATTCCGTAAATGGTGATGGTTGCCCATTGAAGAAGGCAATCTTTCGCTCCCGCAACATCTCGAACACTTTGTCGCCGTAGTGACTCTCAAAATAGAAGTTGCCGTCCTGGCGAGGGAGGCCGAAGCGGGGCTGGTTCATCGCGTCTGTCGGCGACAGTCCCCACTCGACAACTCCTGTGCAGTACTGCCAAGTGCCATGCACGAATCTGAAATCGGATGAGCCCGCAATCAAGCAAGGTTTTCCATCTTTGAACAATGCAACGCGACGATTCTGGGAATCTCCAAGCACGGCGATTCCCAATTCAAAGTGGGTTGCACAACAGGGACGAAACTTCTTAATGCACGCAGAAGACCTTGGTCTGGAATCGAAACTACTCATGCAAGATCGTGATACGAAGTTCACAAAGGAGTTCGATGAGATCATCAATTTACAGGCTGCGAAATCAAGAAGATACCGATAATGTTGCCAAGCTTGCAAGCTCATGTGGAACGAGTGGTTCAGACATTGAAGCATGAAGTCTTAAATGAATTTGTGGTCGTCTCTGAAAAGCATCTCAACCGCATCTGCCGTGAGGCTCAGGACTGGTACAACAATGAACGTGGTCATTCGGCAAGAGAGAATCTGCCACCTGGTTGGAGTGAACAACCCGAAGAAGTGCTGACCATCAAATTGAAGCACTTCGCCTGTTCGACTCGACTTCGTTTTTTGTTGAAGCACTACTGGCGACGAGCGGCTTGAAGTCTCTTCAAAGTCGAAAAGTGGTGGTCAACTGGGAGCATAGTCTGCGGTGAAGGAATTCGTGACACGGAAAAACGCTCCAGCTCTGTTGACAGCTAAAAGTCAGTCAGTCCAAAGTTCAACGTTTCACTTCTCACTGTGAGTTTCGACCTGAAATTCTCCTGTTCAACGATGTTCAAGGTTTTTGTACCCCGCGCAGACCGTAAATTTGGAGAAGTAGTGTTAGCTTGTGTGAAACTTCGGGATGGAAAGTCTGCGACTGAGGAGGACCTCAGCGTTTTTTGTAGTGATTCATTGGCACATTTCAAGGTTC
>DAOUPA010000370.1 GCA_030626405.1 Planctomicrobium sp. | reverse complement strand
TTGAACATTAAAAACCGCCTACTCCACTGAAATGCTGATCGCTAAGTATGATCCGCTCTGCGAACCACGACACGGACTGTCAGCATCCTACGTATTCTCCTCAGTTTCTGTTGGAATGAATTCCCATAAAGACACTCAATCACTCTTGGATTCAACTGGGCGGAAGGGATGGACCCAGTTGGCGAGAGTGCGCGGACTGCGAGATTGAATCCACAGTCGCCCCTGACCGGTGAAATTCATCAGCAACTGATCAGAAAACAGAAAGGACCGAATCTTTTTCGAACGAGTAAGGTGATATTGCAACGAAGGATCCCAGGCGACGGCAAAGCCATTGTCGACAATGTAAGAGCCATCGACCTGAACTTCTTCGATATCTCCGTAGGCGTTAAAGAAGAGTGTACCAGTTCCTGAGACGTGGAGGACAAACATCCCTTCTCCCAGCAAACCTTTGAGTCCCTGATACTTTGAATTACATTCGACATCGAGAGTCGATGCCAGAAATGCACCTCCTTCGAGGAAGAGTTCTCCGTCTAATTCGTGAGCGACAATATCCCCTGCTGTTCCGGGAGCAATCCCGATAGAGCCAGTTTCGTTTTCGGCTCTGTAGGTATTCTGAAAGAAGCTCTCGCCAGTCAAAACTGCACGCTTCAATCCTGACATCAGCCCACCTCGACTGGAGGTTTCTGTCGAGATGTTGGAAGTCATCCACGACATGGCGCCTGCCTCGGCGACAATTTTCTCGTTGGCTTCCAGTTCAACTTCCAACAGGCTGTAACTTGGCTCGCAAAGGATTTGATAATTCATGATTCGAGCATCTTTCGAATGAAGTCAGGAAATTTTCTCTCGCTGAACTTGGATTCAGTGTCGTGTCAAGCACGAGTAGGACATGAGCAATGGTCGGTGCAGACTTATTGCCTCGATGGCAGCAGTCTGCCGATTCGCCCACCAAACTCCTTGGGGTTATGGCTTTGAACAAGGATTTTCCCTTTTCCGGAAAAGTTCAAGACGATCCCTTCTCCTGAGAGGAAAGTCTGAACCCAACTGGAGGCCACTTTCCGAGGTTCGTAAGTTAGTGTGTCCTCGAATGCCACAACATGACCGGTATCGACTGTGATTTCTCCATCAATTTCGAACTCAGCAATCCGTCCAAAGGCGTTCACCAGCAGTTCGCCCTGTCCGGCAACTTCAACGAACGAAATCGACTCGCCTGACAAGAATCCTTTTAGTCCCTGAAATTGGGTGTTCACCGTCAACTCGGAAGATGACCCGAGGTAACTGCCGCCTGTGCAGAGCCATTTATTTTCTCCGTCGCACTTCACCAACAGCACATCACCTTGAAGCGTCGGAGCCAAGCCGACTTCGCCGGGTTGACCGTCGTTGCTCTTGTAAGTCGAAAAGAAGAAGCTTTCCGATGCGAGCATTCGTTTCAGTCCGCCCATTAAGCCTCCCTTACCCCGAGACTTGGTGGTGACATCGATATCGATGTTGCTGGAAGCACGAAACATAGCTCCCGCCTCAGAGACGAACTCTTCACCAGGTTGAATATGAACCAGCGCCGAACAAAATGCACCTCGTTCACGAACTTCGATCATCATGGAAGTTTCTCCCGCATTAAATTCGTTCAATTAACCTCTAACCTCGCGGGAATGGCGTGAGCCAACCTGCCAGTCCACCAAGCGTACGTGTTTGCAAGTAAATTTTTCCTCGGCCTGAGAAGTTCATCACCAGACCTTCCCCAGAGAGAAGCGTGCTTTTCAGACCGCCCATCCCGCCGATGGTGTATTCGAGACTCGGCTCCCAGGCGACGACGTGACCGGTATCGACTGTGAAAGAACCGTCGATTTCTTTCTCGACGATGGCTCCAAACGAATTGAAGAACAGATCGCCCGTTCCGCTGCATTCAATTTGAAATGCACCTTCCCCCGAGAACAATGCCTTCAGTCCGCCGAACTTCATCTTCAACTCAATGTCCGGCGTACATGCCAGAAAAGAACTCGCCGTCAATATCAATGAGCTTCCGTCCAGCTTCTGGTGGACCACGCTCCCCGGCACCGCAGGCGAAAAACTAATCGTCCCGCCGGTGGGATGGCTGTACTCCCCAGCGAAAAGCGATTCTCCGCCCGTCACTTTTCTGACTAGAGCTTGCACCATCCCGCCCATGAGCTTTGTTTTGACTTCGGTCTGACTGCTCATCCACGCCATCGCTCCCGCTTCAGCCAGGAAGACTTCATCAGGCTGAAGGTGAACAGTCAAACTGCCATAGTCTGGATTTCCAGGTAGCTCAAATTTCATTGACTTGCCGTTTCAACTAAGGATAACGTGAATTGTCAAGAACGACTGTCTCGATGGGATAAAGAAATACGAGTAACATTTCATCATGGTAACTGGAACCAGTCCAAGAGTTCACAAAATGAAAACTACGAAGCCGTTAAGAGAATTGCAACACGTTTATAAATTTACGTGATTTTCATCGCTGGATGGGATGTCGTTTCTCATCCTGTACACGCAAAAAACAGGCTCTTTCGGTAATTCCATGTTACGATCCCGCTGGTAATTCGGTTGTCGCCAAAGAATCTTAGAGAAAATCGCGGCGGATGATACGAGAAAATAATACAAGAAAATAAAATGAAGATCGTCATTCCAGGTGGAAGTGGGTTGATTGGAACCTTGTTGGCGAACTCTTTTTGCGAGTCTGGCGACGAAGTCGTCGTGCTCAGTCGTCGACCTCGATCAGAAAAATGGAAGAGTGTCGAATGGGACGGCAAGACGCTCAGTGACTGGAAGCACGAAATCGACGGCGCCGATGTCGTCATCAATCTCGCTGGTCGCAGCGTGAACTGTCGTTACAACAAGCGAAACCGTCACGTAATCATGAACTCGCGCGTTGACTCCACGCGAGTGATCGGGGAGGCGATACAACAGGCTCAAAGCCCGACAAAAGTCTGGCTGCAATCCAGCACGGCGACGATTTACTCCCATCGATACGATGCCGCCAATGATGAAGCGACCGGGATCCTTGGTGGTGAAGAGATCAACGTGCCTGAGACCTGGAGATTCAGTATTGATGTTGCAAAAAACTGGGAACAGACAGCAAACGAAGTCGAGGTTCCCGACACCCGAAAAGTTTTCATGAGAACCGCAGTTGTCATGCATCCCGGCCCCAACAGCGCCTTCAACATCTTGCACGGAATGATTCGCCGGGGCTTAGGCGGAAAGAACGGGCATGGTCGGCAGTATGTCTCATGGATTCACGGACATGACTTCGTTCAGGCTGTCCGCTTCCTGATTGATCATCCATTAGAAGGCCCTGTGAACATTGCTGCCCCCCATCCACTTCCGAATCAAGAATTCATGCAGCACTTTCGAGAAGCGGTAGGAGTGAAGCTCGGTTTGCCTGCCACGAAATGGATGCTGGAACTCGCCGCAATTTTCTTACGAACTGAAACCGAACTCATCCTGAAAAGCCGACGAGTCGTGCCTGGCAAGCTACAAAACGCAGGCTTCCAATTTCAATACCCTGAATGGAAAATCGCAGTGAGGAACTTGGTTCAACATGTCGGATAGAAATGGACGAGAGCAAGATCGCAGACCTCGCGTGCGAAACTTCAATCCGTCACAACACGGACGGCACAGGCCTTATACGAGGGTTGTTTGGAGTAGGGGTCGAAGGTGGCGTCGGTGAGTTGGTTGACGGATTCGTAGTGCATGGGGATGAATAGCTGACCGGCTTGAATCACCGGGGTGAGGACCGCTTTGGCGACGATTCGGCCTCGTTGTGATTCGACGATGACTCGCTCACCGGGACTGACTTGTAAGAGGCGGGCGTCGACCGGATTGATTTCGACGAAGAGGTGTTCAGGAGAAAGTTTTCGCAGGACGGCGGAGTTGCGTGTTCTGGTTTGGGTGTGCCACTGCGATGCCGAACCGCGTCCGGTGAGGAGTATGAACGGGTAGCGGTCGGTTGGTGGTTCCGTGAGAGGTCGTGGTTCTTCGAACAAAAATCTGGCTCGACGATCAGGATGGTAATACTGACCGTCCTCGAACAATCGGCGTTCTAGTTCGAGTTCCGTCGTGTCTATACAAGGCCACTGAATGCCTTGGTGTGTCCCAATCATCTGATAGTCGTCGATGCCGGTGAAATCGCATGGCTGCCCGGCGGAGAGTTGCTTGAGAATCTGGAAGACATCCTGTGGCGAATTCCAGGCGCTGAACATCTCTTCACAGCCCCAGTAATGAGCGACCAGTTTGAAGATATTGAAGTCGGAGAGCGCTTCGCCGGGGGCCTTGGAGACTTTCTTGATGACGCCGATGCGGCGTTCGGAATTGATGAACGTTCCTTCCTTTTCACCCCAGCCAGCAGCAGGCAGAACGAGATCGGCCATCTCGGCTGTTTCGGTGTTGTGATACATATCCTGAACAACTAGAAAATCGAGCCGGTCGAGAATGTCGCGGCACTGGTTCTGGTTGATCCATGAATGGGCAGGGTTCGTGCAGACGACCCAGAGGCCGCGTATTTCTCCTCGCAAAATTCCTTCAATAATTTTGTGATACGGAAGGCTGTTTTCAGTCGGGATCAGAGCTACATCAATGTCGAGAATGCTAGCGATTTTCTGGCGATGCTCAGGGTTGGTGAAGTCGTGCCCGCCGAGGAGATTCGTCGTGTTGCTGAAGAGCCGCGAACCCATCGCGTTGCACTGACCGGTGATGCTGTTGGCTCCGGTGCCAGGTCGACCGATGTTGCCTGTCATCAGTGCGAGATTAATGATCGCCTGTGCTGTGCGGACTCCCTGATAACTTTGGTTGACTCCCATGGTCCACCAGAAGGAGACTTGCTTGCCTTCGTGGATTGTGTTGGCGAAGCGATGAATCTGGTCGATTGACAGACCGGTTTCGGTGGCGACACGTTCGTCGGCGTATTCGGAGACGAATTTTGTGAACTCTTCGAAATCGTTTGTTGAGTCTTCAATGTATTGCTGGTCGATCCAATCGTTCTCGATGAGGATTCTTGCGATACCATACAGCAACGATTGATCGGCTTTCGGAGCGATGGCCAGATGCTGAGTTGCTCCCATCGCTGTTTCGGTCATCCGAGGATCGATGACGATAATTTCAGGCGAATGCGGGTTACGCATGACGCGTTCCCACATAATCGGATGGGCAATGCACAAGTTGCTGCCGACGAGAACAATCACATCCGATTCTTCAAAGTCTGCGTAAGTGTATGGAGGTGCGTCAAAGCCGAAGGACTGCTTGTAAGCAACGGCAGCGGAGGCCATACATTGCCGCGTGTTGCCATCGCCGTGCAACATGCCCATACCGAACTTCGCCAAAGCACCGAGGAATGCCATCTCCTCAGTCGTGATTTGTCCGGTACTCAGAAATGCAACTGAGTGCGGACCATGTTCTGACTGAATTTTCTTGAAGCGATCCGTGAACGATCGCATCGCTTCGTTCCAGGCGACGGGTTTCATCTTCCCGGCGGAGTCACGCAGCAATGGCGTTGTTGCTCGGTCTGGCGAATCGAGAACAGTAAGAGCTTCCCACCCTTTCGGGCAGGCCATGCCGAGGTTCACGGGGTATTCACTTGTCGGTGTCAGGTTAGTGGCTTGTTCATCCTTAAGATGAACTCGCAGGCTGCACCCGGTTCCGCAGTAGCCACAAACCATGTCGGTCGTTGCATCAGGTTTTGATTTCACAGGCACCTGACCGAGTCCGAACTCGCCCGGTTCCAGAAGTAATTCGCGCGTCAGCGGTCCCTGCGGCTGATGCAACAAGTCTTGAACAGTTTTTAGTAGTGACGCCATGACGTCATTTCTCACGATGAATGTTTAAGGATTCAGCCGCCCCGGCATTCGCGGCGCGGCACAGGCTGCGAAGAATTGATACCGCTCAAGCATCTCACCGACGAGGCAGGCGACGAAGAGCATTGTTGTCGTGATCACCAGAAACACGCCTCGAGGTTCGAGGGCGATTAACTCGTTCCAGAGGAACAGCGGCATCACGATTCCACCGAGTAAGCCGCTGGCAAAGCGTGCGAACGTCGAGCCGGAGAGTCGTTCGATGAGCAACCGGGCGGAACGCTTCAACGGAGATTGCCGACGCGAGAGCATGTGTCGAAACAAGGAGGCTTCCAGAAAAAGTTTGAGGGAAGCGGTCACAATCAACGCTTTCAAGAGTGGGACTCCGGCTTGCAGTGAAAGTTGTTCGGCAGCGGGGATATCGACAAAAGTTCCAAACACAAGAATCGATAACCACGTCGCCGCGATCCCGAGTACCGCAGATGTCAGCGTGAACTTGGTTGCTGTTGTGCCGAAGTTCCAGAACTCCCGTCCAGTGAAGACATAAATCATTACGGAGCAGAAGACCCCAAGCAGACCTGATATCGCCACGGCCCAGCCTGCCGTCAGTAACAACCAGCCTGATGGACTAACCCAGCAAATGGCGGCAAACAGACAGGCTGCCCCTGCAAAAATTCCAAAGGCGACGATTTCTCGACTGAGCCACGAATGCCGAAGACCGATCACTACGCGGAACGCATACTGTGGTCGACCGAGGTGCATGGTACTTGCCGCTAATGCCAGCAAACCAAAGCCAAGAGCACTTGTCGCGTGCAGTCGACGGAATGCTGTCAACGACGAAGGATCCAGCATGGTTTCGAGGACTAAACCGACAATGAACGCTCCGACAGACAACTGCGTCAGCACCAGCATGACAATCAACGGCCAGTGTGGACACTGAGGATTGACAGCGTGATAATCCGCCGGAAGTGTGTTACGGGGAAAGACTCGCGATGTTTTGAAATGCGTTGTCGGCAGCGTCATTTGCGGGTCTGGTGCGGCTGGCAAAAACGGGTCCGCTTCTGCGTCTTCAATCACCTGCTGCTTGTCAACAATTCGAATCGCAATCGCTTCGTGAGGACACGCCTGCACGCAGGCCGGTGCTTCGCCAACAGCGAGG
>DAOUPA010000750.1 GCA_030626405.1 Planctomicrobium sp. | reverse complement strand
TAAGGATTTCCCCAAGAACAGAGTCATCGCGGACAATGACCCCATCTACAACTATTACCGCTGGCAGTGGAAAGAGGGCGATGGCTGGAACGATTTGAATTCGACTTTAGATCGAGGAATGAAAACTGCCGGTCGCGATGATTTCTGGACTTTCTACGACCCTGCGGTTCGGGTTGGAAGTGTTTTTGGCTCTGGAGGCAACGTCGATGTGATCTCACACTGGACCTACAGCTACCCTGATCCTATTCGAATTGGTTTGGTCACGGACGAGCTTCTCGCGATGTCTGCCGGAGCGGAGCAGCCGCAAGATGTCATGAAGATGACACAGATTATCTGGTATCGCTCGCAAACCGCCCCGATACCGAAGGTCGGGAAACAGCATCCGGTCTACACAGCTGCATGGGAACGCGAACAGCCTGACGCACCGTTCATTACGATCCCACCGATGCAGTTACGGGAGGCTTTCTGGACCAAAATCGCCCGCCCGATCAAAGGGATCATGTACCACGGCTGGTCCTCGCTGGTCCCGACTGAAAGCCCAAGTGGATACCGTTACACGCACCCGGAAACGCAGCATGAATTGCAGCATCTCATTCGCACCATCGTGGAACCTTTGGGGCCAACCTTAAAAACGGTTCCTGGCGTGAAGAGTGATATTGCTTTCTACGAAAGTTTTGCGGCTCAGGTTTATGCCCGACGTGGAACCTACGGCTGGAACGGTGGTTGGGCTGGCGACAGCTACCACATTGCGATGTGGGCAGGTTTGCAGCCAGAGGTGGTTTACGACGAAACAATCACCGCACACGGACTTGATAGCTATAAGTTGTTGTTCATGACCGATTGCGACGTTGTCACAGAATCGATTCTCAAACACGTGCAGGCTTTCCAGGAACGAGGAGGGATCGTCATCGGCGATGCCAACCTCACACCGGCAATCAAGCCGGATATTCTGATCGAGACTTACCGCCGCATTGGACTCGCACACGAAGACAAGGCAGAACTGCAAGCCCGCGCGAATCAACTTCGTAAAGACTTGAAGTCCCGATACGACCGGTACCTCGATTCCTCAAATCCGGAAGTGATTCCCTACCGTCGACGTTTTGCCGATACCGATTATGTCTTCTTAACGAATGACCACCGTGAGTATGGTCGTTACGTTGGGCACCACGGTCGAGTTATGGAAAATGGTCTCGCCTCGACTGCGAGAATTTCTGTCAAACGGAACTCCGGTTACGCTTACGATCTCGTCGCGCATCAACCGGTGGCTCTGCGTAAAGAAAACGGTCACCTCGTGACGGATGTCAATCTTGGGCCTGGTGACGGACAACTTTTGATGATCACCTCAACTGCCATCGACCAAGTGAAGCTGACAGCGCCGAAAACATTCAAACGTGGCGATCAGCAATCGCTGCAAGTTCGAGTTGTCAACGCGAGTGGAAATCTCGTCGACGCAGCAATTCCGCTCGAAGTCCGCATTGAAGACGCGGAGGGTCGCGTCGCTGAACAAAGCGGCTACTGGTCGGCCCCTGACGGCAAAGCCTCGATCACGATTGATATCGCTCCGAACGACATCGAAGGTGTCTGGCAGATGCGGGTTCGCGAACTCGCATCCGGAAAATCCGCCGCAGTCAGCTTCCGCGTCGGAGCAGTACCGACCAAGAAACCAGACACCAAACTCCTCGACAAAAACGCCGGCAACGCGGTGCAACCAAAAGGGTGATTTGAAGCATCATTGTAACAGCAAGAGACAATTCGGAGATCTAGAAGCATGAGTACGAAATTTGGAATCAACGCAGGCATGCAGATCATTTTTGTGCTTGTATTCTTGAGCGGAACTTGTTTCTCGCAAGATTCCGCACGGTTAACCGGTTCTCTTCCTTTGCTTCCTGACGCAGGCGATTTGGAAGCGCAACGCAAGCAAATCTCAGACTATTTCGAAGCCCGTGTCGAGGCGGTACAAAAAGATCGAGACGAATCCTGGCAGCCAGATTTCTCCTCGACCTCAGCCTATGAACATTCGCTGGAGGATCACCGAAAAAACCTGCGAGCGATGTTGGGGTTGATTGAAAGCGATCCGAACTCTGGCCCAGCACAAATCAATAAGATCGCTGAAACCAATGAGG
>DAOUPA010000540.1 GCA_030626405.1 Planctomicrobium sp. | reverse complement strand
TGGAGAAGCAGGGCCATTTCCCCAGCGGTCCTTTGCGAGGCTATAAAGCTGACACTTGGGAAGGGGGACATCGAGTTCCGTTCATCGTTCGCTGGCCTGGAATTGTGAAACCCGATTCAGTCTGCGACCAATTGGTTCATCAAGCTGACCTGCTGGCAACATTTGCAGAGGTCCTCGGACAACAACTCCCCGAGAATGCAGGTGAAGACAGTTTCAGCTTGCTTCCTCTGCTCAAAGACAGCAAAGCCTCGGTGCGTGAATCATCGGTCAGTTGCTCAATCCGTGGAGTACCGAGCATTCGAAGCGGTGATTGGAAATACATCCCTGCCCCAGCTGTAACTTCGAATTCAGATTTTGCCGCCGTGCAATTGCTGGAGCTGCCAGAAACGCAGTCACAACAGAGCTATCCTTGAGAAAATGACGGCGAGTGATCATGGATGTCTCCGAATGAGTTGACCGAACGCATCCATGCGTACGTTATTCGTCTCGGGTGTGGAATGCTGAGGAAAGTACGTTGCAATTCTGATGAGAACCGGGGAAAGTTGACAGCTTATGACTTTACATAACCGGAACGAAACAAAGATGAGATTCTTGAATCGACGAATATTAACTGATTGTTTATTGGCACCTGTTGTCCTGCTTTCGGCGTTCGCCTGTTCAGCGCTGGCGGATACTCCAGTTGTTGAGGATAAAGTCGCAGAAGAGTCGAACAAAGACTGGTCGGTGGATGCTCCTCCTGGACCTCTTCGAGAGCAAGCAATTGACGCAACAGAGGGAACGTGGCAAACGGTGAGCGTCAGTCCCGATGGGAGTGAGATCGTATTCGATTTTCTGGGAGATCTATATGTCATGCCAGTCATCGGTGCGAGTGGTGATGACGGAAACTTCCCGGAGAAACTGACTTCCGGAATGTCTTGGGACATGCAACCACAATTTAGCCATGATGGGAAGACGATTGCCTTCACCAGCGACCGCACTGGTCAAAGCAAGAAGGCGGGTTGGAATGTCTGGCTACTCGACCGCGAGACCAAAGAGGTTCAACAAGTCACCAACGAAACCTATCGCTTATTGCACAGCCCGACATGGTCGCCGGATGACCAATACATCGTCGCTCGCAAGCACTTCACGAGTCGTCGGTCTTTGGGGGCTGGAGAACTGTGGATGTATCACCGCGATGCATTGCGAGCTGACGCTGCGGATGGGTTGCAACTTACAAAGCAGCAGAGCGATCAGAAAGACCTTAACGAACCGGTCTTCTCACCGGATGGAAAGTACATCTTCTTCTCCCAAGACGTCAGCCCCGGCAACAGCTTTGAGTACAACAAGGACTCCAACAAAGAGATCTATGCGATTAAGAGACTTGAACTAGAGACCGGTGAAATCGAAACCATCATCTCTGGGCCGGGGGGAGCCTGTCGCCCGGTTCCGTCTCCCGATGGAAAGACTATTGCTTTTGTACGTCGTGTTGGAGCGAACACGGGTTTGCACCTCTTCGATGTCGAATCAGGTGCGGTACGACTACTCTACTCTCCACTTGAACGCGACATGCAGGAATCATGGGCTGTGCAGGGTGTGTACTCAGACTTTTCGTGGACCCCAGATGGACAGTCGATTGTCATCTGGGCGAAGGGGAAGATTCGTAGAGTTTTTGTGCCCGATGGGCTTGAGCAAATGATTCCATTTCGCATCAAAGATACACGCGACATTGTTGAGCGGGTACGGTTTCCGATTGAAGTGGCTCCCGAGGAATTCGATGTCAAAATGCTGAGGTGGGTAACGACCTCTCCCAATGCGAGTCAGGTGATCTATCAAGCCCTTGGACACCTCTATGTGAAAGACCTTCCGATTGGGAAACCGCGTCGTTTGACCAAACAGACAGACGCCTTCGAGTTCTGTCCCAGCTACTCCCGTGATGGTCAACAGATTGTCTACACCACTTGGAATGACGAAAAGTTAGGAGCGATCCATGTCCTCGATGTAACGAGTGGAAACATCAAACAGATCAATTCCAAACCGGGACATTATGTCGACCCAGTCTTTTCACCTGATGGGAAAACAATCGTCTATCAGAAAGTCGGGGGAGGCTATTTGCGGTCGCCGTTGTATTCGCATGATCAGGGGATTTATAAAGTCCCCTGTACCGGTGGGGTCGCAGTACGAATCTCGAACGATGGACACACTCCGCAATTCGCAGAAATGTCGAATCGCATCTATTTAACGAAATCAAAGTCCGATAAAGATGCGGACAACTTGTCACTGTTCTCAGTCGACATGAACGGCAATGAGCGACAAGAACATTTCAACAGCAAATGGGGGACAGATTACCGCATCTCTCCCGATGGAAAATGGATCGCATTCATTGAACGTTTTAATGTCTACCTCATCCCCTTTGTTCGAACGGGACAAACCGTCGAGGTTGGTCCGGGTAACCAGAGCTTTCCGATTCGTAAGCTGAGCGAAACTGCTGGCGAATGGATTCACTTTTCCGGAGACAGTCAGCTACTGCACTGGGCTTTAGGCCTGGAGTTGTTCACCGCTGATGTGAATCATGACTTCGCGGCGAAAGAGGAAGAGCCTGATGAAGACGATGGAGTAAACGAGAAGCCAGTCGCTTCGTCACAGCAGATCGGCTTTCGACATCCTCACGACAAACCGAACGATCGCTTTGCTCTCGTCGGTGGTCGAATCGCGACAATGGGCGATCAAGGTGTCATCGACGATGGGATAATCATTGTTGAAGGAAATCGGATCACGGCAGTTGGACCTTGCAAAGAGATTCAGATTCCAGCTGGTATCAAAGTGATTGACATCAGTGGTCAAACCGTGTTGCCGGGATTCATCGATGTGCATGCTCACGGACCACAGGCAACGCAGGGGATGACTCCGCAGAAAAACTGGTTGGACTACTCTCGCTTAGCATTTGGAGTCACGACTGTTCATGATCCATCCAACGACACAAATAGCATCTTCGCAGCCAGTGAACTGACGAAGGCGGGGCTGATTACCGCCCCGCGAACTTTCTCGACAGGGAAAATTCTGTACGGTGCGACAGGTGCATTCAAAGCAGAAGTTGATACCTTGGACGATGCACGTTTTCACTTGAAGCGAATGCAGGCGATCGGAGCGTTTTCTGTGAAGAGTTACAACCAGCCGCGTCGGGATCAGCGGCAGATGATTGTCGGGGCTGCACGTGAGCTTGGGATGATGGTCGTCCCAGAAGGTGGCTCGACATTTATGAACAACATGACGATGATCGTCGACGGTCACACCGGGATCGAACACACGCTGCCAGTTCAAACGGCTTACGATGATGTGATGGATCTCTGGCGAGGTACCGAAGTTGGTTATACACCGACCTTGTGCGTCGCCTATGGCGGGATCTCAGGAGAACAATATTGGTACGAGATTGACGATCTGTGGTTACATCCACGCTTACAGTCTTTCATTCCGCCACAAATTCTAAATCCGAAATCGAGACGTCGTAACAAAGCCCCACTTGAAGATTACAATCACATCAAAGTCGCTCAGATCGCTAAGCAAGTGGTTGACCAAGGTGGACTGGTGCAAGTCGGTGGACACGGCCAGCTGAATGGAGTCTGTTCACATTGGGAGCTGTGGAGTTTTGTCCAAGGCGGTATGACACCGCTGCAAGCTTTACAATGCGGTACGATCAACGGAGCGATATATCTAGGTCTCGATGGAGATATTGGATCGATTGAAGTTGGTAAGCTCGCTGACCTACTTGTGATGGAACAAGAGGCTGATCCGCTGTTGAACATTCGCGACTCAGAGAAAATCCAATACACGATCGCCAACGGACACATCTTCAATTCGGCGACGATGAGCGAACTTGGAAATAATGAGGCATCGCCTAAATTCTTTTGGGGAAATGGTGACCTTGGGACCAGTTTTACTGTGCCCGGCATTCCAGGCTGTGGTTGCCTCCGACCGGGCTGTGAGGATTTTTGGGGACGTGCGAACAATAATTGAGATGACCGGTATATGAAGCAGAGTTCCACGAATAAATTGGTATGGTCTCATCACGTCACTTAGTTAACGAGGGTTCTTTTCTCGAGTAGAATGATCTCATGGGTTTAGATTTTGACGACCGTTTCAATAAGAAACTCTCAGCTGACCCGCTGGCGGACAATCATCGGCGACAGGTGTGAGCCGCAACCTATTCGTTTTGACCGCGAGGTACAAAAACCTCGAACAAACTTAAACAGTAGATTTTCAGGTCGAAACTCGCCAAGAGAATTGAAACGTTGAACTTTGGAATGACTGATTTTCAGCTGTCAACGGCGCAGGAGAGGTTTTCCTGCGTTTCGATTTTTCTCAGCGCAGACTGCGATCCCAGTTAACCATCAATATTCAATTAAAAAGAGGCCTCAAGCAGCCCGTCGCCAATAATGCTTCAGCAGTCCACCGAGTCGGGTCGAACAGGCAC
>DAOUPA010000653.1 GCA_030626405.1 Planctomicrobium sp. | reverse complement strand
GCAAAGGGAACTACGATGGTGTGGTCGGCTCGGCGAATGACCGCGCGAATGATCACTGGAACTTTGTCAATTACGGTCAACGCACGATCAACAACATACGTTTCGCAGACAGTTCTTCATCGGATATTGAAATCGAAGTCTCCGACAACGACGGAGAGTGGGGAATCGATGATCAGAAAGGGATCAATCACGGTTACATCTACCACAACTGCCAGTGTGTCAATCTGTCAGTCTCTCTGAAGTATCTCCCGCAAGGAATCTACGAAGTCTACGTCTTCGCACACGGAGACGCTCCCAATCAAACCGCCGCAATCGAAATTGAATCCGGCGAAACCAAACTGACCGGCAAAGCAACACTCAACGACGGGACCTGGAACTTTCGCAGCATTGAATACCAGGAAGGCAACCAATACGTCCGCTACATCGTCCAAGTCACAGACGACTCCCCCATCACGATCACCAGCAAACGCGACGGCAGCAACTACTCGATGCTGAACGCTATTCAGTTGCGGCGGATTCAGTAAGGTGATAAACCGGATTTCTGGAAAGGATCTTTCTCAGAATGAGTTACAAAAAACCAGTTGAACTGGAATGAATAGACCAAGACATAGCGTGAGCAAACTCTCACCACGAATATGAGTTTGTTTGTTCTTCCTGGCAATCTTTGCATGGTTAATCGCGTCGTTCACAATGACAGCCTACCTTGCACCAAATTCTTCGGAAGGGAATCCGGGACCGATCATTCTCGTTGGATTAGTGAGTTGGATTTCACTTTCGTTCCTTCTGTCAGTCTTTGCAAGATCAACTGAGGGAATCGTCATCGTGTCCGTTGTTGCTCTTCCGTTGTCATACTTCTACATGAGTTTGAGTCTGTCCGTCTTGTACGAAAACGTTTTGAAAAACCCACCACCCCGTCCACTTTTTCGCAATTTCCTTGCTCATGACGAGAGAGTACTACTGCCATATTGGTATCCTGCAATCCCCTCTCTCGATCTCAACGACGTGATCTACTGGACTGATAATAAAAAAAACATGTTGGTAATCATTCTCGCCAGCGATGAATTCAAGAGCAGCGGCGGCCTCGGACTGACATCAACACCGACGACAGCGAAATTTTCCCTGAACACAAGCGAAGGTGAACTGAAAAGAACTCTGCGCCCAGCTAAGAATCAACTGACAATCTTCACAGGAGCAGACGAAACTTTTACTTTTTCAATGCGATCTGGTACCGCAAATAAATTGGCTGAGAGTAACAGTCCGCACGCAACAACTGACCTGTTCCAATTTCTGGAGTCAAGGATCGTTGCTGTGGATAAGTCTTCGTATGCAGAATTTCTGTCGCGTACTTCTGACATTCGCAGCATCAAAGAAGTGGCGTCCGGCGTCAACGAATGAACAAAAAAACGAAAGGCGAGCCAACTCCGGTTCAGCGTCTGATTCCCCGGGGATCGAAGTTTCGATCAAACGGGTAATCATGGAATGGGGTCCGCGATGGCGTCGGCGGCGACGACAAAGACGATTGTCCCTTGGCGCAGCATTGCCAAGTAGAACGGATCAGGTTCAATCAAGGGTCTGTAGAAGCGCACGAAAACCGCGACGCCTTTCGGTTGCCGAAGTGCTTTGAGCACTGCCTTCGATTCTAGGCGTTTCCCATCAACGTCGTACGCACGAACAAACTGACCAAGCCTGACCTGCCTGAGATTGTGCCATTTCATGGCCTCGGCAGAGACCGCTTTTCGCGGGGCCTCGTACTTGGGGCGGGCGATTTGGATGACCACTTTTCCGTCCTGTTCCGTGACCGACGCTCGCCACAACTGCGGCGGCTCATTCGGTGGAGGCTGATCGCCATGTGCACTTGCACTGAAGTGACACACCAGCGCAACGGTCATAAATACAATCATCTTCATCGAAAAGCTCCGAAATCGGCTTGGATGCGGATCAATTCTACTGCGGAGTCGATCTGCAAACAAAGCAATTGCGGTGCTGCAATGTCAATTCCGTCGAAAGCTTTCGCCGGACACTTAAAGTGTCCGGCAAACGAAATTTCTGTTCTCATCCCGCTACCGTCGCAAAGTGACTCGCGGTGACATGATTGAGATTTTGAAGAAGTCAATTGTGTGCCATGCCCATATCGCGTCAGCAGGATGGGCATGCTGATTGCTCCGGCAGCGCTGATTCAAGTCCACTCCACCGATTCTATCAACTGCGTCATGTGGACACTGTCTTGTTATCCACCGTCTACTCGATGAATCCTTGCGATTTGCTCTCCAAGAGTCTTGCGGTTTTCGTGGATTCTGGCTGGCAATGCTGAGTCAAGTGAACACAATCTATCAATGACGTCGACCAAACGTTGCTTTTCCTCAGCATCATTTGAATTGAGAGTCGACTCAATGTCACGATCATATTTTTGCCGCAGAGTTTTCTGAACTCGTTTGTCATGCCTGCAGTTCAAACAATCCTTGGCGCAAGAATCAACATAGAAACCGAGGTCTTCGTACCACTTTTTTTGCTCAGCTGCCGTAAAACAAAATGTCTTCGAGCAACGAGAGCATTTAAAAGTAGCATCGATGTACCAGTGGCGAGGACAAACTGAGTAGTTTTGCTTCGAAACATCCGCCCGCACAGCCGAGTCATGGTCGAGATCCAAACACTTCCAGAAGAAGTGCCGGGGCATGTGTCTCGATGCTGTTTCTCCGAAGTTGTCCATGCGATTCAGTTAGACAGAGAAACTACTCCCACAACCACAAGAACGGCTCACGTTTGGATTATCGAAGGTGAAACCGCGTTTTTCGAGACCTTCGTAGAAGTCGACGGTCGTGCCATCGAGATGCAGGTCGTGGTTCTTTTGAACGGCGACTTGCAGGCCGTGTTGTTCTGCTACGTGATCGTTTTCCGCGTCGGCGGCTTCGTCGAAGCCGAACTTGTATTGGAACCCGGAACACCCGCCACCGGAAACGCCGACACGAACAACAGTCGTCTCAGGCATGCTTTGTTCGCTAATGACTCGTTTGATTTCAACAGCAGCTTTTTCAGTAATGATAACCATCGTTGCCTTCTCCTTCGCCTTGAAAGGGCGAACAGAAATTGAAAGAGGAAGTTGCACTTGTCCAGCGATTATAGACAGCTTGCAGGGTCTGTTAAAGACCATCTCTGCCACGCGGTCGATTTTTCGCAAGATCAATCGTCTCTTGACCCTAAGTAGGATCGGTCGATGCCCAGTAAAACCTTCAGGCTGGTTGAGGCGATTCCCAAGGCAATTCCGATCATAATCGCTCGGTTCCCGGCTGTAT
>DAOUPA010000199.1 GCA_030626405.1 Planctomicrobium sp. | reverse complement strand
GGCATACAACTGTCGGTCAGCTGGGACGAGGTCGCTCGTGGCTCCGGTGATCACGCAACCAACTTCTTCAGTCTGATTGCGAATCTCGGTCATTGTTAAATTAGTGCGGAACCCTGGGATTGCTTCGAGTTTGTCCAGCGTTCCTCCAGTCGGTCCCAAGCCTCGACCGGAGATCATCGGAACCTGCAACCCGCAACAAGCCAGTAGCGGTGCGAGGATCAATGAAACTTTGTCTCCGACACCGCCGGTGGAATGCTTGTCAACTTTCGGTGGCCCTCCGTCAGGCCACTCCAGAATGGTTCCGGACCGCAACATTTGTTCCGTCAACTGAGTTGTTTCGGTCGAGGTCATTCCCTGAAAGTAGATCGCCATCGCCAAGGCAGCCATCTGATAGTCAGGCACTGTCCCATCGACATATCCACCGATGAATGCGGCAATATCTGTTTCGCTCAATGAATGTCCGTCCCGCTTCCGCGCAATGGTTCGTGAGGCGTTCATTCGCCGAGTTCCTTCTTCAATATGCAGAAATGTTTCGCTTCATTCTACAACGAAGAGTGTGTCATGCCCACATTGTGAAGTAGATGAGCATGGGCGTGTTGAGACCGCTATTTCTTCGCCGGACATCTTTTTTAGGATGAGTTCCTCTCTTCCATCGAATGCTTGGGAAAGTATGCAGGAGCATGCATCTACGAATGCTATTGTGGTGGTTTCAGATGACACGTCACTCTTCACGAGGGCGAAAAAACTCCAAACAACACCTCTTCTCGCACCCCCACGGCTCACAGAGCGCGTGGCACACAATTCCCCAACCGGGCCCCCTGCAACTGCCAGTTTTTGTAAGGCAGAGTCCTCGCTGCCATTGAATGCTGAGGAAGGCATGTGGGAGCCTGCCCTTCATTTGCCGTTTTGTTCAGTGAGATCGTGTTTGACCAGAGTACCTCAGTTTTCTCCGAGTTCGACTCCATGATCAGAAAGCCAGGCGCGCACAGCATCAAATGCCTGACGGTTTTCCGGTGCCTCATAGAAAAAAACTTCCAGTTCTCTGTACTTCAATGCACCGTTCATTAACTCGATAAAAGTTATTTCTGAGTCTTCAGCGTTTTCATAATCCGCTCCAGATTCAAGGAGCAGCAAAACGATCTTGAAATCATCCTGACCAGCCGCTAATGCCACCGGTGAATCGAAGTTGACCAGTTTGTTGACGTCTGCTCCATGTTCGATTAATAGCTTGACATGTTCGACTAATTCGACTTCCTTTGTGATTCCACTTTTAATCGCAAACGTGAGCGGCGTTCCTTCGTGACCATCATGCTCGATATTGAAAAGATTCGGATTAGCACCACGCTCCAGTGCAAGTTGAAGCCACCAGGAATCGTGGTTCGACGCAGCCCGGTGCACTACCGCGCGTTTGACACGTACTGTCACGTCCAGATCAGCTCCATGTTTCAACAGGGCTTCATAACTGTCACGGTTTTCATCCCTTAGCGCCACCCAAAGTGGTGTGTTCCCATTGAAATTCTGGATGTTTAAGTCACCGCCAGCATTGGCGAATTTCCCAATGGCCGCGACATCGCCCTTTTTGACAGCGTCCCAAATATCCACACCACCAGCCCTATGCCCACATCCGGAGAGCATCAACGCATAGGCAAATAATATTGCTGACGTTGAACGATACATTATTTTCACTTCCTCTTTCATTCCATGTCATGATCCTGCGTACCCTACGAATACTAACTCAACCCGAAACGGATTTTGCTACGGAGATGAGGTGTTGTTCCAGGTCTATCTCGGCTAAGGCTTCGCGCCATTGGGGAGCGGTGAAGACTCGGACGCGTTTGACCCAGTCGTCGAATTGGGTGGTTGCGAGGGCGTCGATGACGGGGGAGACATCCCGCAGTGGGCGGTAGCTTTCTTCTTTGGGGAAGTAGACGTCGATGTCGAATTCGACTTCCCGGTGCGGAGGTGGGGCGTCGATGATGAGGTCGAGCGGAGAGAGCGTGATGGCTGATTGAGCGTTGATTGCCTCGACGAGTCTGTTCGAAATCGCTGCCACCTGATCGTAAGAGCGACCAGCGATGAGTGAATAGACCGGCGAGTCCTGATTGTGACTGAACTCGACGGAGCGTTTGTACAGGCGGCGCTTGGGGCCGAAAAGTGATTCGAGCAGGTGACCTGTTTCTGTTCCCTGGGCGGTATCGCGGAGCGCGGAGATCATCTCTGCATCGGTAGAGCCGAACATTGCTGGTAGATCGATTTGCGCGTGCAGTTCATAAAATGCTCTGGCGAACATGCTCGTCGCGGAACGGACCGCGTGGTGCCAATAGACTTCGCTGAACATCACATACCGGGCGAAGACCATCAGTTCGGCGGCTGTTTTCCCTTTCGCGGTGATGGCAAGTCCGTCGCCGCGTTCATTGAGAATGAGTGACTGAATCAAACGCTGTCGGTCAAAGTTACGACCGTATGGGACGCCGCAGTGCAGGCTGTCTCGATCAAGATAGTCCATCTTGTCGACATCAATCGGACCAGAAAGAATCGAGCGGAGCAGCCTCATCTTGGGTGAGTCGGTTCTGGGAACGAGAATATCGAGAACATCCACCGAGTCGATGTTCCATTCGCTTTTCAGGACTTGCGAAAGTTCCGTCCCATCGGCGAGGAATCTGGCCGCATGAGCTTCGTGTGGGACCAAACCATCGATGCCAAGGTCTTCAATCGGATGGCAAAAGGGCCAGTGACCAAGATCGTGAAGCAGCGAGGCGACGATAAGAAGCTCAGCGGAATGCGAGTCGATAATCTGCTGGAATCGCTGATCCTTAGAGAGTTGGCGAAGATACCGAAGCGCGTTGTGATACACGCCGAGCGCGTGTTCAAATCGAGTGTGACGAGCGCCGGGGTAAATTTTTGAAACAAGCCCCAACTGGCTGATATCGTTTAAGCGTTGGAATTCTGCAGTATCCACAAGCGAACGAACCCGTGACGTGAACGGGACATTCTGCTCCGCCGGAACGCGAATCAGAGAGCGACCAGATTCGAGATCGGCGAGTTCCGGGATGTCGTCGAGGCGAGTTGGCATAGCTAGTGAGAATGGAGAATAGTGAATAGAGAATGGAGTTGATGAAATCACCGTTTCTCAACGCCTCAACGATCAACCCTCAACGAGATTCACAACTTCAGGAAATTCCTCAGCATGTCGGTGCCAGCGGGGGAGAGGAAGCTTTCCGGATGGAATTGAACGCCGTGGATTGGGTACTCGCGGTGACGAACTCCCATCAATTCTGGAGCGTGGTCATCATCACGAGTCCAGGCGCAGGCGATCAAGTCGTCGGGAAGAGTTTCTTCAGGCACAACCAGACTGTGATACCGAGTCATTGTCACAGGTGAAGGGATTCCGGAGAAGATGCCTTCGCCGTCATGATGAATTTCCGATGTTTTGCCGTGCATCAGTCGATCAGCACGAACAACTTTTGCTCCAAACGATTCGGAGATGCACTGGTGTCCCAGGCAAACTCCCAGTATCGGAACTTTTGGCCCGAAATGTTTGATGATTTCACATGAGAGCCCAGCCTCGCTGGGAGTACAGGGACCAGGAGAAATGATGATTCGTTGCGGACTCAACTCTTCGATCTCGACGCAGGATGTTTGATCGTTGCGGAAGACTTGAATATCGAGCGACGAGTCAATCTCGCCAAGACGCTGCACGAGGTTGTACGTGAATGAATCGTAATTATCGAGAACAAAAATCATTTGAGAGGTGAGTGTCCAGGGTTGAGTGTCCAAGGAAAGCTACATTATCAGAAAGACCATTCTCTGGTCTCTCGTCTCTACTGCTGCGAACGTAGCAGGCCGGCAGAGGATTCGAAGTATCGTTTTTGTCGTGTCGATCCCTGATCTGCGGATTGTTGTTGTGATTTCAGATCTTGCAAATTGGCATTGCATATGCGACAACCAACAACCTCAATATGGAAGAGAATGTAGTCTTCCACATCAGGATCAGCGACACCGAGAAGGTAAGTCCCCAAAATCTCACGAGATGGGCAACTGACCTGACGTCGTCGCCAGATTTCTCCAACGGTATGCCCTCCGCTGTCTCGACGTCGTGACAATAACGCGGCGCGATGTTTGAGGTCGCTCTGTTCCCGCATCAGCCGTTCCACTTCCGCAGAGCGACCCGCAGGGAGCATCTCATCGAGATACGCCAGAATTTCTTCATCTGTGAGTGATGAGTTCGTCATGTGTAATTTCGACAGGTTTCAGTTTATTGAGGATAAGAATATTGCGACACATTTTTCTGGGGGGTATAGTTTCCGTGGGGAAGATTGTCTCATTCCTCACAGTGGTATCCCGTGAGACAAAAAGCGACACTACCAACCAACCGCAGTATAATGCGTTTCCGCAAATTTCGGAATGATGATCCTCCCAAGCTCTTCGAGCTGTGCCGCCGGGCAGAAATGGGACGAGGGGCCGCAAAGCCGAATTCGATCCATGCGTTCGAAATTGCAGTCTACGGATTGCCCTATTTTGATCCGGCAGGTCTTATTATTGCAGAAGAAGAGGGAAAAGTTCTCGGCTTTGTCCATGCAGGCTTTGGCTTTTCGGAAGACTTGAATTCTTTCGATTACGCACACGGGGTGATTTGCTGGCTTGTCGTTGCGGAAGAGTATCACCGTAGAGGTGTTGGAAAAGAACTCATCAAGCGGGCGGAAGAGTATTTAACGTCTCATGGGGCCAAAACGTTGCAGGCGGGACAATCTCGGTATTGTGACCCATTCTACTTTGGTCTGTACGGAGGTGCCCGGTGCTCTGGGTTTCTTAAATCTGACGCCAAAGCCGGACCGTTTCTGAAAAGTGTTGGCTACGAGCCAGTTGAAGAGACGAGTGTCTACCAGCGGGATCTCACCACTTCTCGGAATCCGATGAACATCAAGCTTATGTCGATACGCCGAAAGACTGAACTGCTCGTTGCCGAACAACCAGAGAAGCCGACTTTGTGGTGGCTGGCTCATTTCGGAAACATCGAATCGATGTTCTATTCACTGGTGGAAAAGCGTACCCAGGCCAGAATTGCTTCGTTAACGATCGTCGGGCTGGATCACTTCATTGGTCGCTGGAACGAGCGTGTCATCGGGTTGGTCGACGTTTTTGTCGAACCGGATCACCGTGGGCAAGGGTATGGGACAACTTTGGTGATCGAGTCGCTCAGGCGCCTCAAACTGGACTTTATCACCCGAGCCGAAGTTCATGTTTCGAATGACCATCCCATTGCGCTCAAAACCATCGAAACAGCTGGTTTTGAACAAATCGACACGAGTGTTGTTTACAAGAAAAAAAGCGACAACGAAGATTCGTAGTCGCTTTGGGTGATTATCGTCTGTCGACAGATTGTCGCTGGTCGTTTTCAAGTCAGCGGTTTTCGTTTTGATGGCGGTTCACTCGTCTGTTCTTCTTCCAGTTCACGCTGCATTGTGAGAGGGTCTGCTCCGTCACGTCGAGCGACTTCTGACCTCGACAAAATTCCAGAATCAACCAATCGAGCGTCGGCGAGGCGTTCTCTGGGGCGATCTCGATTGATGAGAGGAGGGAACGACCATTTGACGTCAATGAGTTCAAAGAAGTTGGGGGGCAGTAAGTCGTTTTCAATGGCATCTTCCATCACCCAATTCCAAATTCGAGTGAACTCGTCGGCGAAGAATTGCTGCTGACTTTGAAAGAACTTCACTGCCGGGCCTTCGGCAATCATTGTTGAGGCAAAGTTTGCATTGGATGCATCGGAAGTCAGCATGAATTCTGGCAATCCGGCTCCAGCAGCGACAGAAAGCAGCAACATTCTGCCGAGCGAAACAGCATCACTGAAGTTGGTATTCGGTTGCAGGAACTGAATGTCGGTCCCTTGATTCGTTGTGAGGATCGTTCCTGGGGCAAACCTCTCTCGCCGCATGCCGCCAATTCCACCTGCCGTTGATCCTGCCTGATCAGCGAGAGATTCTGCCATTTGCGGAGAGCCTTGAACTTTTCGCCACAAAACAATGGACGACTGAAGCTTACGGGCCAGCAGTTCGGTTTCCATCCAGCGAGTGAAACAGTTCAACGGCTCGACGATGGCGGCGAAAAGGGAGACTCCACGTTTTTCGTTCGAGTCGACCCCGAGGCGCGTCTGGATCATCTGGCTGGCAGGAATTCGCTCGACGAGATTTGCATCTCCACCTAAAGCACGAAGGTATTCGATGGGGGTTTCCACATCTTGCGGCTCGGTAATGATGCCTTGTGAATGAAGGTCATCAACAGTTGCAGAGATTGCTTCAGGATCAACGAATCGTATCTGAGGAGGCCATGCCTCGCCGGAGAATTTGCGAACGAAACACTCTCCGTCGCGCCATGTTCTGCGAGCGTGCTCTCGATAGGAATAGTGGGAGTGATTGGATTGCCAGAATTGCTTCCAGAGTCGATCCGCCGTTTTTCGCAGTTGTAGATTCTCAACAGAAACATCTTCCGTGCTTGCTGGTTGTTGGCTCAACTGCAAACCGGGGCCAGTAACGTACGCTTCGAGAAGCCGGAGGATGTTGCTGGCGTGCGGGTTTTCGCGGACCAGTTTTCGAACCTCGTCTCGTAGTGATGAGCGCTCGGTTTCAGTCCCATGGGTTTTCGATGCACCAACGAGGGTCCATTCCCCCGGATCTTCGGAAACAGGTTGGGAAGAATTCATTTCGGATAATTCAATGAGCCGCTCATGAACATTTTTTTCGTATCGGGCTTTGAGTTGCGCCGTTGAGAGTTTGTCACGGAAGTATTGCAGCATTGCTAGTTCCCAGGCTGGAGACAGAGATTCAGAAGTCGACTCAATTTGTCTCGCTGTCGTTGCGCTCATTTGGCAGTTCGGTGAATTTTTGACAAAACATGCACAATCGTCTTGACCGTCCCAAATTCTCAATTAGTATCACCCATGTGGGAATCACGCCCAAAAGTTCTTTAACAACTTATTGAAAGTGGGGAATCAGCCCTGTAGTATGTAAGGGCACATTTCCTTATTGAGTTTACAGATCATGCCAGCCCCTCCTGATGCCTTTATTACTGGAGAATTCCGGCGGGCACTGGATGATCGTTTTCGACTCACTCTCCCTCAGGAGTTTGCTTCTCTGGTCGCTGACGATGCCAATCAGACAATCCTTGCGAAGGAATGCAGCGGATGCCTCAGCTTGTGGAAAGCTGCTGATTGGCGCGTGCGAATGGATGACGGAGTGTCATTAATTCGCGAAAAGATCCGCACCGGTCGTATGGAACAAAGATGGACCGAGGTCCAACGACTCGGGCGGCTTTTGTCGACTCGATCCACAGAAGTCAAACTCGCCAATCGTGCTCGCCTCTTGATCCCGGAAGGTTTTCGAGAATTCCTGGGTGTCGATAAAGGAGGCGATGTGATGGTAATCGGAGCTGTCGTTTGCGTCGAAATTTGGCACCCTGAAGCATGGTTGGACCAGCTTCGGGCAGACATGCCAGGCTTTGGCGAATTGTTTAAAGAACTCTCGGGGTAAGAGACTTGCCGTTAGCAAGTCTCAACGTCCTGTAGCCTGAGTGGATTTTTGTCATTCTCAGGTGACGCAGATTCACGTTCCCTTGCCCCCAATTCCCAGACCCTTGACCAAGCGGCCCAGTGCATGCTTCTTCTCTGGCTACGGTAATAAGGCCGCTCCTCCCCACTTCGAATCGACGCATGCCTGACGGCTGCGAGGAAGAAATCTACTCAACAACTCTCCGAGCCCCACACTCGGTACCATGGATGGAACAGCGGCATGGAGGCCACTTTCTCACAGAAGTCAGGCATGTTTTTTGCGCACTGAACCCTTGGAACCACTCGCCGTGCATTTGAGATCAGCGGCTAAACGGCTTCCGAATTTGTTGATTCCCATTCTGATCGGAAACGCCGCTCGATGGCATCGCAGTTTGGGATCGTACGTCGAGTCCAGTCGAACCAGAGACCCTCTCGGTCCTCTTGCCCGAGATGCCAGTCAGACTGCGTTTGCCTCATCTTATTGGTCAAAGTTTGCAGAGAAAGTGCCGCGGCGACTGAAACATTAAAGCTCTCAACAAAACCGTGCATCGGGATATACGTGCAAAAGTCAGCTTGATCGATGGCTGCCTGCGGCAGTCCTTCTTTTTCGGTGCCAAAAAAGAGTGCCAGTGGTTCTTCACGGCTGAATTCAACTTCTTGAATTGGTTGGCTTTGTGGATTGAGAACCGTTGCGGCGGTGAGGTAGCCTCTCTTTTTGAGCTTGGAAAAACAGTTGCGTAAGCCATGTTTTCCTCCAAAACGATGAATCGAGAGCCAGCGGTCAGTCCCCATAGCAATATCCTGCTTGGTCGAAAACGAGTTCTCCGTCTCGACAACATGGACATCCTGAATCCCAAAGGCTTCACAACTGCGGAGAATCGCACTTGCATTGTGTTCCTGATACAGGTCGACCAGAACGACCGTTAAAATCCGAGTTCGATTTCCCAGAATTTCCTCGAACTTTGCCTGTCGAGGCTGTGTCAGGAACTCTTGAAGATGGTTGAAAAGTGCTCTTTCGTATTTTGTCATGGAACGCTTGTTTCAATGCGAGCTGTTGATTAACCTTTAGCAAAGCAGCCTTCTTGAGGTGGCAATACGGTGGGTATAGCTCAGTTGGTTAGAGCGCCTGGTTGTGGTCCAGGAGGTCGCCGGTTCAAATCCGGTTACTCACCCTTTACTCAAAGCCAAACCAATTCTTATTGGTTTGGCTTTTTTTATGCAACTCAACATGTTGCTCAAAAAGTATTGGTTCGTGCGCTCGAGTTTTACTCGAACCGATATCCCGATGCAGCTTTGTTCAGTCGCGTCCTTATAATTGCAGGAAATCAGTGGCCCTAAAACTTCCTGTCGAATTGACAAAGAGGATTGCCCGATTACGATGTAGGAAGTGTATGTTTCAGGCGGGTAGCGACATGCAATTGCGGACCTTAAAATTGCTGGTGAAAGTAGAATGTCAATCAAAGTGACACACCATGAAGCCAATGGCGTTCAGGTACTGACGATAGGCTCAGAATCTATCAGCATTGACGAAGATAACCTGGAAGAAATCAGCCAGCAGCTTCTTGATTTTATCGTTAGTATTCCACCACAGATTGTAGTCGATATGCACCATATCGAATTTTATGGGTCGTCGTTTATCGAAACCTTGTTTCGCATGTGGAATCGAGTCAAAGCCAGCGAGAACGGTCACTTTGGATTGGCTGGGCTTCAACCTTACTGTCGGGAAATATTGACGATCACAAACCTCGACTCTGTCTGGCCCATCTTCGACGACGTTGACACGGCAGTTGCCAAATTCTCTTCAAAATGAGATCGAGCTGAATCTCACGGTTTCCATATACAGAGTATTTACACAGAGTACTTACTCTGGGGCGTTCGGGACATTCACCTGAATGTCTTCCCCTTCGATGCGAACTTCGTACGAGTCCGTCTTAACATTTGACTTCGGGTTATCGAGCCACAGCCCATCTTTCACGCAAAACCTCCAAGCGTGCCAAGGGCAGGTCACGGCGCCGTCTTCGACGTGACCGGCTGAGAGAGATGCCCCCATGTGAGGGCACAGGTCGTTGATTGCGAAGTATTCGCCATCAACAAAGAACAGGCCAACGAGCCGTCCATTCACTGGGTACGTTCGCCCTTCGCCTTCTGGGATGTCTCCCACTTTTGCAATTGAAACAAATTCAGACATCACTCAGTCCACTGCTATGAAAAGAAAAACGGCTCGCGGCAGTTGGTGCCGCGAGCCGTGAGTTAATATGAATGACAGCGTTATTCGCTGACTGCCAACAGCGTAAAGCCTTTGGCGATCAGTCCGTTTTCTGCCAGGACCTGACCAACGGACTTCGAATCATCTTTTGCGAACGGCTGTTCCGTCAGCACGCCTGCTTCTTCGCGGAAGTAAACTTTCATTCGCCCATCGACAATTTTCTCGACGATGTTCTCTGGCTTGCCGCTGGCTTTCGCCTCTTCAGTCAGGCGATCACGTTCAGCTTGAACGGCTGCTGCATCGACATTATCAACAGTGGCAACTGTCGGTCGCATTGCAGCAATGTGCATGGCAACATCTCGCAAAACAGCAGGATCTTTCGCATCACCTTCTGCTTGAAACAATACAGCGGTCTTGCCATCGTGGTGAACATAAACACCGACTGAACCGGCAACGCGGGCGATTTGACCAATGACAATCTTTTCACGAATCTTGTTGACCATTCCCTCGAACAGTTCCTTCAAGGTTCCGCCAGCAGGGTTGTCCTGTTCAAGAAGAGCTTCGCCTGATTCGGCACCTGGACCTGTCAGAAGCTGATCCACGCAGGCGTTGCCGAATTCAGCCAACGCTTCGCTTCCAGCAACAGGAGCGGATTCGCACAACATCGCCACGGCAACAACTTCGCTGCCATCATCAGAGGCTTTCGTGAAGATAAACCCTTCTGAAGTTGCGTTGCCAGCACGCTTGACCGCGACCTTCTCGTACTGCTCACGCAGAATTTCAATAGCCTTGTCTTCGTCACCACTTGCTTCCACGAGAGCTCGTTTGCACTCCATCATGGGCAGGTCTGTTTTTTCACGCAGCGCTTTGACGGCGGCGGCTGTGATATCGGCCATCTCCGACTTCCTCTCAATCCAAAATTGATTCATCTCAGGGTATGTCGACGAAATTCGCCAGACACCGATGGCGACTCACCATCTATTTATCTCCAATGGCAACACGCCATCGAAACTAGAACATTTCGCTCTTCCAACCACCCACGCAAAATTGCATTCACAAGGAAAAACACTGAATTCCGTGAAGTGGTATGAGTAACACAATTCGAAAACTGTCCTGAAACAATGTTGAGGACAACATCGCCTACACTCAAACACCGAGCAATCGCAATGTTTGCCAAACAACGCGAGAACGAATTCTTCGCTGGGACCGAGATCCATCCCGGTGTGGTGGTGCAGATATTGCTCCATCGGCGGTATTGTTGCGAAAAACGGGTTGAACCACAACCAGAATCACGCCCAGTTCAAAAAACTTGATGCCCCGGAAATGCAGTACTTGCTCGAAACCTAGTCCTCAGTATTGAAATCATGAAAAATCTGGACACATCCTGGTCGGATAGGTTCATCCCGGAATTCAAAAAGCCCGCCATAAATTGGCGGGCTTTCGAGTTCATCGTTCTATCAGCAGACTAAAGCTGCTCGTTGAAGTCCTAAACAGTCACGACTTCTTTTTCTTCGCCTTCAGGTGCCTGTGACTCTTCCAATTCACCCGCTTCGCCGGTGTAGAGAGACTCGACAAAGCCTCGCAAGTGCTCAGCTCGCGTTTGATGTTGCAGCTTTCTGAGAGCCTTGGATTCAATTTGGCGTATACGTTCCCGTGTCACTTTGAAAATTCGACCGGTTTCTTCCAGCGTGTAACTGTAGCCATCACCAAGACCGTATCGCAGTTTGATGATTTCGCGTTCACGGTACGTCAGGCTTTTG
>DAOUPA010000427.1 GCA_030626405.1 Planctomicrobium sp. | reverse complement strand
TGATACCTGAGTGTCGACGGATTACCGCGTACCGGACGCATCGGCCTGAGTAACGTGCCGTCTGCTCGAAAGCAAAGGTGCTCGCGCGATCCAGCATCGTAAGCGAAAACGCGAATCCCATTCCAATCTTTGACATGTTCGCGAGGGTAACGTGAATCGGGAATGATTCGAAATGGGTTAGCAACAACGTCCGCACGTTTGCGGACCAGGAATGTGATGATGCCAGATGCGACGTGACCATGTCCATCGAACACAAAGTCGGTGGCGAAGGCGAAATCATTGGAAACTGGAATTGGCAAGAACGGTCCATTCGACACTTCGTCCGCGGACTTCGCGTGAGGCGTCGGTTTGAGGTTCAGAACAACCAATTCGGGTATCGCATCTAGCGGATTAACAGACCCTTTCTTGGGGCCAACCGTATTCCCACCCGCTGCCAGCCACCCGCGCAGACCATCTCGCATGTTGTAAATGCTCTTGAAGCCAAAAGCACCGAAACCAAGTCTGGCTTTGGCAGTATTTTTCCCCATGTCGCAATAAATTAACGTCGTTTTCGATGAATCCAAGCTGGCAAGTGAACGTACGAATCCACCATTCACCTGGACAAAGGGAACATTGATCGCACCAGGAATATGCTCGTCTTCGAACTCATCAGGCATGCGCAGATCGATGATAACGATGCCTGGATTCTGTTTGACGATCTTGATTGCCTCTGCACCGTAAACAGGGTTCTGAGACTTTAGGATCTGCCCTCTCAGCGGATTCTTGTCCGCAAAAGCGACCTTGTAGCCCGGCGGATACGGTACACGACCATTCTCTTCCCGATCTTTCGTTGCCAAGGCCTTGAACTTTTTCTCAACCGAGACATTGCTGGCCTTGTATGGATAAATAAAGCCTCGAATACCTTTGTCAGCCTGGGCCTTCGCTCCAAGACACAGTAGCACCGCGAGTACCATTGGCACTTTAAGACTCTCGAAATGTTTAATGCTCATTGCTCGTTCCATTTCCTTCACAAATGCCTCGAGTATCTCCACCATAAGTCTCAAAAGACATTGAAGGCGGTCAAAGATGTCTGCTTGAATTACGCCGTTAGGAGTACTGGAAGTTGATCTTGTCGAGCCGTCCCGTGCTGTCCGGACCGAAGCGATCAATCTCCACTCCCATCTGCTGAGCCATACTGACATAGAGATTGGTCAGCGGTGTCTTGATCGAGGGGTACTTCCAGAAATTACCGTGGTTGATTTTCCCACCACCATGACCGGCGACGATGACCGGCAAGTCGGTGTTGCGATGATTGCCATCATGCAACGCATCCGTTATCAAAACCAATGAATTGTCCAGTAGCGAACAGTCCTGCTCATGTGTCTCTTTGAGGAGCTTTAGCAAATAAGCGTAACTTTTCATCTGCTCATCTTCGATGAGACCTAACTCTTTGAGCTTGGCGGGATCTTTACTGTGATGCGACAAGCCGTGCCACATTGTGGACGTGCCGATTCGAGGAAACACGAGTGTATTGCCTGTTGGAGTCAATGATATCACACGCGTGGAATCCGTGATAAACGCCAGTCTGATAATCTCCATCGACAGCTTCAGAGCATCAAGTTCATCTTCTGGTTTGGCGAGCGTGTATCCCGGATTCTTGGGCATGGGGGTGTTGGCCCATTTCTCACTCTTTTCGATTCCCTTTTCTACCCCTCGGACCGAGTCGAGATATTCATCGAGCTTTCGCTGGTCGCTGACTCCTAAACCTTTTTTCATCTTGCGAGTTTGCTCCAGCAGATCATCCAGCATGCTCTTGTTCAAATCGTAGGCCCGTTTTCTGGCAGTAGGTGAAACGGCATTCGAACTGCTGAACATCTTTTGGAATATGTCTGCCATGGGAACTGTTGGCACCCGCGTTGTTGCCCGGCTCCAACTGACAGAGTGTGCCCCTTTCCCTGGAGTCGTCATCACAAAAGAATCAAACCGTGTCTGTTCCCCAACTTTGCTGGCGATTTCCTGGTCGATGGAAATCGTGTTTCGCCCACCCATCGATGTCGGATTGGTTCCGGTCAAGATCGAAGCTCCCGCACCATGACCACCGCGCACTTGTGTGTGCGAGAGACCATGCATGACCGTGTAGTCCTGTCGAAAAGGCTCCAGATGCTTCAGCCTGGGAGGTGCCTTGAAATCGAAACCTTCTGTTTCGGGATAAAATGTCGGCGCGTACATTCCAAACCCCATGTAGATGGAGACGAATCGTCGGATTGGCTCCGGCACTGCGACTGTTTTCCCGAATGAGGGTGCTACCATCGCATCCAGCATCGGCAGCGGCAAGGTAGCCAGAGTGCCTTTGAGGAAACTTCGGCGGGGTAGCAGCCAGTTTTTGCGAATCACGTTCATGGCAGTCTCCACATCTGTTTGGGTCTATTATTTCGTAAGGAAGGCATCGCTTTGGATCAGAGACAGAATCAAATCCTGCATACGGTGGTCGTTTTTCTTCAGGACACTGACCAAATGGCCGATCGTTTCTTCATCACTAAAGTCGAGAGAGCGCCCTAGGGCAAAGCTCATTATTTTTTCAACAAAACACCGACTGAACTTGTCCTGCTCCGTGGCTACGAGAGACCGGAACTGCTCGAAAGTTTCATAGTGCTCGCCATTCGGCATGTCTCCGCTGGCATCCACCGGCAGTGATTTTGATCGACGATTAGCCCCTTCCGGTCGTTCCATCTCACGCCAGGCACCAATGGCATCGAAGTTCTCCAGAGCCAATCCATACGGATCGATCTTACGGTGGCAACCATTGCAGGAGGAGTGCTTACGGTGCAGCGCTAAACGCTCACGTAGAGTGCTGGCTCCGCGCACGTCCGGCTCGATGGGCGGGACATCCGGCGGTGGAGGAGGAGGCGTTGACCCCAACAGGTTTTCCAGGACCCAGATCCCACGTCGAATGGGGTGCGTGCGGTAATCCAACGATGTGTGCCTGAGCATATTGGCCTGAGTCATCACGCCACCACGGTGATATTCAGGCTTGAGAGCAACTCGACGGAACTCTGGACCCTCAACGTCTGGAATCCCGTAAAACTCAGCCATTGTTTGATCCAGCACTGCAAAGTCTGAGTCGAGAAAATTCAACACGCTGAGGTTATTGCTCAGGATTTCCTTAAAGAAGGCTTCAGTCTCACCGATCATCGCCAATTCAAGATTCCTATTGTAAGTCGGAAACAATTTCGGATCGGGCCGCATGTCGTCGACCAGTCGAGTTCCCAACCATTGACCTGTGAACTGCTTGATGAATTGTTCCGATTTCGAATCAGCCAGCATTCGCTCAAACTGCTGCCGGAGTACCACGGGTTCTCTCAGTTGTCCGCGATGCGCCAGTTCGAATAACTTCTCATCCGGCATCGTGCTCCACAGGAAGTACGACAATCGTGAAGCAATCGCGTAATCATCAAGCGGCCCCGGCTTTTCTTTCAAGAAGAGAAACTCCGGCGAAGCGAGAACGAACTGGACCGCGATTTCAATCGATTCTTCCAACGAATGGTTTTCACGCATCCGCCGTTTAACATGATCGATAAAAAAGCGAATTTCAGCGGATGTTGGAGGGCGACGATAAGCGCGCAGTAAAAAACCTTGAGCCGATTCACCGAAATCTCCGATATCCTTGAATTCCGGTCCTGTGACGACTTGAGTTCGCTCAGGAGGCCACGATTCGGAAAGCGGTCCTTCAACTTCCAGGGAATGCAAAAGAACACTGTTGAAGAGATCCGAGTTACGTCGATTCTGCGTCCCATTCACAAACCGGAGTGAGACTGCATCGCCAGAATCGAGGTGAGTGAATACTTCATACGTATTCATCTCATTCAAAGAAAAATTGAGATTGGCAACGCGTGTCAGACCCGTCGGAAAAAAAGTATGATTTGATGCCCCCTTGTCGAGACCCAGAATGACGGGACTTCCCGCGGGACTGATGCCATAGCCTTTGGCGCGAATTGCGTAGATGCCGGATGCCGGAACACGGAACTTTGCTGGCGCAAAGCGCGAGCCACCGAGTCTCCCGTAATTCGTCTCGTTCCTGATGACTCCATCTTTGTGATTTTCACAACTGGCAACACGTTGCCAGTTTTTCTTGACAAACTCCTTCTCCTTTACCAAATCCTTAGCCAGCCATGTCTGCTTGATGGTGGGAGGCTTGTCTCCTAGAACAATCGCTCTTTCCGCCACTTGCTTGCCAGCCACCAGATACTCTCGAAGAGAGTACGACGAAGTAAACATGCGAGTGCCGTCATTGTCGAATCCATTCACTACCTCATCATCAAGGAACGGCTGTGTCGGATCGTAATCCATATCCGCAAACAGATCACGGATCGTGTTACGGTATTCTTGGTTGTTCAAATGACGAATCACCCCGGAACTTCCCCCGGCTCTCCGTTTGGCTTCACGAAGTTGATCCAAAATCCAATCAGACACTTGAGTGAGTTTTTCTCCCGGCGGCTGTTTCTCATCTTCCGGCGGCATGGCACCGATGTTGATGGCATCCATCACCGACTTCCAGTGCTGTGCGTTCACACCATCGGCGAAATCAGCAGTCAATTCATCTAATCGAATGTCTCCGTTCGTTTCTTTTGCACCATGACAACGGATGCAGTTCTGGCGCAAGAAAGGTTGAACCGTTCGATGAAAGACTTTCGTCTCAGAGTCGGTCACTCTCTTGTCCTCTTGGGCGGCAGGTCGCCCGGCAAGAACCAGAAACATGCTGAGACCGATGAAGCTGAATAGTAAGTTGCGGATGTCATGCACCTTCATACTAAACCTCTCTCAAGTTCCAAGTGAAAACATTGCATCAGGAGCATACAAGTCAAAGACATCATTTCCATTCGAAACTTTACTAGGTTTGTTTTACGTTTTCGGTGGCGTTGTCGACTTGGCGCGAGTGAGTGCCACGGTGGATCGACAATGATTACAAATTAACCGTCCGTTCATGAGTTCGTGCAGGCCTTGTTTTGAAACATCTATTGTTGTTCCGCACGTCGAGCAACGGACGGAGATTTCGATATTCTCCTGACTGCAAACTCTTGGCGACCAGTGGCGATGACCGATCCGTAAAACTCTGGGATCTGACCACAGGCAAGGAATTAGCCATTATTGGAGTACATGCCGATGTGGTAAATGAAGTTGTCTTTATTCCTCAGCCGGATGGAGCCTCTCATCACCTTGTGACCGCCAGTCAAGAAGGAGCGATCAAAGTCTGGGAAGTGAGCACAGGCCAATTGGTGACCGAACTGAATGGACACAAAGGCGCTGTTCGAAGTTTGGATGTTTCCCGCGATGGACAATTACTAGCCACGGCAGGCGACGATGAAACGGTAAGACTCTGGGATGCCCAAAATGGACAATTGCTGACCGAGTTGCACGGACATACTCGTGCAGTCGCCAAGGTTCAGTTTTCTCCTAACGGCGTGAAGTTGGCGACGGTCAGTGAGGATGGCACCGCACGAATCTGGGACGTCTCCACGAGAGAACTCTTGTTTGTCATCGACACACCCGCAAGACAACCTGTCGACACGGTCGCTTTCACACCGGATGGCCAATCAATTGGGTTTCCAGGTTCGACATTCGGACGAGTCTATTGGTGGGACGTCAAATCTGGACGGAGAAGCAAACGCAAATCTCCCCAGTACCGCTACGATTCTCGCCTCTCCCTGATCTCGTTTGACCAACAAGGTCGCATCTGCCTCACTGGCGGCATGAACTGTGAACTTGTACTCCGCAACGCGACCGATTTTGAACCGCTGGCCCGATTCGGAAGCCGACAGCCGACGAGTGGCGTCATCTCACCGGACGGTCCCACATTTGCCATTGGCAGTGCGGAGGGGAAGCGTCGCTGCATCTGAACAGTAGCCGCGACACGTCGGGATTTGCCTGCGAAAGCATCGAACTCTGGTGGCGAGAACAAGGACGAGAACATTATTCCGACGCCGACGAGTTACTGGTTTTGTGCGATGGAGGCGGCAGTAACAGTTCGTCGCACGACT
>DAOUPA010000171.1 GCA_030626405.1 Planctomicrobium sp. | reverse complement strand
CTATTTTGATTTTCGAGAAGTCAGTTCGGCGCGGCGGCTCAGTGAATTACTCGACTCAGGCATTCCCAGACACGATATTGAGCGCAGCTTAAAACGGCTTCCAAGTGTCCGTCGCGGTGACGAACGTCCGCTTGAACAGCTTCAGATATTAGCACACAGTCTCGGTGTTCTCATTCGCGACCCGCATGGGCTTGTGTTGCCAGCATCTGGTCAACGTGTTTTTGATTTTGATAGTGATTCACCGAGTGATGAGCAGGAACCAGATACCGAAGCACCTCATTCGATTCGGCTCGCTAGTGTTGATACAGCAGAGACTGAAATCGACTTCAGCGACAATCGAGACTGGCTCGTCGAAGGTTGCCGACTTTACGATGCCGGACAAATCAAAGATGCACTCGAAGCGTTTCGACTCGCATCGATGGCCTCTCCAAACAGTTCAGATGTTCACTTCCAACTGGGTGAATGTCTTTACCGATTGGACATGATCCACGGTGCTCTGGAACGGTACTACGTCGCAGTCGAGCACGACCAGGACTTCCTCGAAGCCTGGACTCAAATTGGTTGTTTGCATAATGAACTGGGGGAGCACACCGCTGCATGCACAGCGTTTCAAGTCGCGCTCGCCGTTCTGCCAGAATACCCTGATGCACACTACCACTTGGCGGAAACCCTCAACCAGACGGGCGACATCGACTCCGCGCGTCGGCATTGGGAAGAATACTTAAAACACGATAGTCGAGGTCCATGGGCCGATGTCGCGAGACAACGAATCGAACAACTCGGCGATTTGAACGCCTGAAGGATTCATTTTCGCGTGCTCGCGATTCGTCGTTTCGCCATCTGAGCACACCTTGACTGAAGATGTTTTCACCGCAAATACGCTTTCGATATTGACACCGCAGCAGGCGTTTCTAACATCAGTAGTATCAAATCAAGGTGAACTGATCAAAGTTTGCCGCAAATCATATCTCAAATTTACTTGAAGTGTGCCGTCGATGAGGATCTCACGACATGGTTCAACGTTGGTTGTCGAAACTCCAGCGAAGCTGAATCTTTCTCTGAAAGTTCTCGGTCAACGCAGTGATGGATTTCACGAACTCCATTCGCTGATGGTCTCGGTTCGTCTCTACGACACAATCTGCTTCGAGCCGCGCGCTACAAATGAAGTCGAACTTTCAATCACAGCCCTGACTCCGTCTGCATCCGAGATTCCAGTCGATTCGAGGAATCTGGTTGTTCGTGCGGCGAAACTGCTTCAGGAAATATCACAAACAGAGTTCGGCGCACGTATTCACCTCACCAAGCGGATTCCATGCGAGGCAGGCATGGGTGGCGGATCGAGCGATGCGGCAGCAACGCTCATTTGTTTGAACCAACTCTGGAATCTCAATCTCTCTGGTGAGCAACTGCACGAACTCGCAGCAGAGTTGGGGAGTGATTTGAACTTTTTCATCGACTCAACCCCTGCTGCCGTTTGCACCGGTCGAGGGGAGCACATTTCACCCATTCCAGTGAATCGATCACTTAGCTTTGTTGTTGTCAAACCAAATAGCGGACTCTCCACAGCAGATGTCTTCAAGCATTGGGCGACACTTGATCAGCATGGAACAGATGACGTTTCAAACATCGAAGAAGCAATTCAAAGTGGTCAACTGCAACACATTGCAGAACGTGTTTCCAACGATTTACAGCAGCCTGCTCGTGAGTTGAACGATGAGATTGATAAGACACTTATCCTCATTGCTCAAAGCAACGTCGTCGCGACAGGCATGACAGGAAGTGGATCGGCGTGTTTTGGGCTTTGTCGCTCATGGAGACACGCAAACAGAATTGCAGCGAAACTGAGAAGCCAAAACAACCAGCATGTCTGGGTCGTGAAGTCGGGTGTTTAGATGAACGGACTGAGTTCGCGGCGAAATGGTTTTCGCTTGCCTCTCGTCCCTAGCCCCTAGACCACAAAGAGGTCGAGATGGACATCACCGAAGTGCGTATTAAACTGATGTTTTCTGATCAGGAGGAGAGATTGCTGGGGTTCTGTTCGATCACGCTCGATCATGCTTTTGTGGTTCGAGACCTCAAAATCATTCGTGGAGAGACAGGCCCCTTTGTCGCCATGCCCAGCCGAAAATTGATGGATCGCTGCCAAGGTTGCAGCTACAAAAATCCTTTACGGGCCGCTTACTGCAACCACTGTGGAACCGCTCTCGACGATGATCGCTCTTACAAACAACCCAATGGCAAGGCGAAGCTCTACACCGATATCGCTCATCCGATCAATTCGACATGCCGGGATTTAATTCAAGAAGACGTTCTCTCCGCTTACGAGAATGAACTGATTCTCGCCGAGAAACACAACTATGAATGTCGGTACGAAGACTACGGCGAGAATGAGGGTCATTCTCAAAATGGTGAACGTCTGAACGGGAAAGCTTTCGCCCCGTTAGAATCTGCAGACAATGTCCGAATCGACCAACCTCAATCTCGTCACGCACCTCACTCTGCACGCGAAACAGTCTCTGCCATTCATCACGGCGATGATCAATTTGGTGAGGGTTTGTTTTGATGTGAGCGATTTGGCGATCAATTCTAGAAAACGCCATTTAGCCAGACACTTAAAGTGTCTGGCAAAAGATGCGATCAAGACTACGCCGCCAGTCGTTCGTCTTTTTCCGCTTGATTTTCAGCGGCGACGACTTCCAAAACGAGGTTTTGGTAATCCTGTGCGCCGGCGGAAGAGGGAGCGTATTGAAAGATGGAAGTCCCGTGGCTGGGAGCTTCAGCGAGTTTGATATTCCGGCGGATTTTCGTATTGAACACCTTCGCATTCGCCCACGGTGCTTGCGGGTCACTCTGTTCGAGGAACATCATCAAATCGTCAGTCACATCACCGGCGAGTCTTGTGCCCGTATCGTAGAGACACAAGACGATTCCAGAAACTCGCAATTCCCGATTCAATCGCCTCGTCACAAGTGCTGTTGTTTCGAAGAGTTTGGAGAGCCCTTGCAATGCAAAGAAATGCGGCTGAAGTGGAATGAAAACTTCATTGGCGGCAGAGAGAGCATTGATTGTCAAAACGCCCAGTGATGGCGGGCAATCCATGACGAGGTAATCAAATTTCTCTGTGACGTCTGCCTGATGAAGTGCCTGCTTGAGAATGTATTCTCGACCAGGTGCATCGACCAGTTCAAGCTCCGTCGCCGCCAGATCGATGTCGGCAGGTGCAAGCCAGAGGTTCTGAGCGACTAATTGCGTCACTTCTGGAAACGTTTTGGCTCCAGCGAAAACCTGATAAATCGAGTCGGTCCCACCTTGTACTTCAACACCAAGATGGATCGATGAATGCGCCTGTGGATCAAGATCAACGACGCAAACACGTCGACCAAGTTGGGCCAGACCGGCAGCCAGATTCACACTTGTGGTCGTTTTGCCAACACCACCTTTTTGATTCATCACGGCGATGATTCGCATCCTTGCGCCTCGTGTCAGTTAAAAATAAAATTTTGAAATGATGTTCGGGGACTCACACTGCTGGCAGAGCAATTCGTCAAATTGCTAAGCTATACCGATGACCTACTTCAGGGTCGCGCGTAATATATCGTCGACTGAACATCCCGGAAATACGAGTTCGCACAATGCCCCAATCTGTCGAAGAAGAAGTCGATTTTTTGAGGAAATCCATCAGGCGACACAACCGTCTGTACTATGTGGAATCGGCTCCGGAAATCAGCGATCTGGAGTTTGACAATCTTCTTAAACGCTTGGAGCAATTGGAGAAAGAGCATCCGCACCTCGATAGACCGGATAGCCCCACACACAAGGTCGGAGGCGAGCCAATTGAGGGGTTCGAGACCGTCCAGCATAGATTGCCGATGCTCTCAATCGACAATGTTTACAACGAAGAATCAGTACTGGAATTTGATCAGCGATTGCGGAAATTGACAGAGATTGATGAGTTGGAGTACACCGTTGAATACAAAATCGACGGTGTCGCACTAGCCTTAATTTACGAAAACGGAACCCTGGTTCAAGGACTCACTCGCGGAGATGGACGCAACGGCGACGACATCACCCACAACGCACGGACAGTCGGAGGCGTTCCTTTGCGACTTGAGTCTGAGAACCCGCCGGAACTTCTGGAGGTCCGCGGCGAAGCGTACATTTCGAATACTGATTTCGCTCAGTTGAACGAAGTCCAGGCTTCCAAAGGTCTGGAGGCGTTCAAGAATACTCGGAATACGACATCGGGCGCGCTCAAATTGCTTGACCCGAAGCTTTGCGCGGCGCGGAATGTTCGGTTCCTGGCTCATGGAATTGGCGCACACGAAGGGACGGGTATCAACACACATATTGAATATCTCAGTATATTGAAAACCTGGGGGATTCCACCCACTCCGCATGTTGAAGCGAGAAAAGGAATTAAAGCGGTACTACAGCTTTGCCATGAATTGATGGAGAACATCCACACGCTTAATTTTGAAGTGGACGGTCTCGTGATCAAAGTTAATCAGTTTCCATTGCGCAACGAATTGGGAAATACTTCCAAGAGTCCTCGCTGGTTGATTGCCTACAAATGGGAGCGTTATGAAGCGATTACTAAAATTGAATCCATCGAAATTCAGGTTGGAAAAACTGGCACGTTAACTCCAGTAGCTCATCTCACACCAGTGGAAATTGCTGGGACGACGGTCTCTCGTTCGAGCCTTCACAATCGCGACGAAATCGAACGTTTAGGCGTAATGATCGGAGATCAGGTTGTTGTCGAGAAAGCTGGGAAAATCATCCCGCATGTTGTTAGGGTCGAGAAACATTTGCGGGATGGCGGCGAAGAAGTCTTCAACTTTCCGACGAGTTGCCCGGAGTGTGGTTCAGACGTGGCGCAAGATGAAGGAGGCGTTTACATTCGCTGTCTTAACCTGACGTGTCCGGCTCAGTTGCGCGAAGGGTTACGATATTTTGCATCGCGATCAGCGATGGACATCGATGGCATGGGCATCAAGGTTATCGAACAACTCATCGATGCCAATCTGCTCAGCAGTTTTTCCGGCGTTTACCATTTGAAAGACCATACGGATCAATTACTCGAACTCGAACGAATGGGAACAAGGTCCGTTGAGAATTTGCTGGAAGGCATCGAGGCTTCCAAATCTCAACCACTGTGGCGATTGTTGACGGCTTTGAATATCCGCTTTGTCGGGAGAACGAATTCGCGACTTCTTGAAAAGAAATTCGGCACGATGGACGTGATCGCCGAACAGACTGAAGAGGCTCTTGCCAATGTTGACGAAATCGGACCGATCACGGCAAAATCTGTCTATGATTTTTTTCGTTCAGAGTTCGGTCGCTGCATGATCTCCGAATTCCGTGAATGCGGTCTCAACTTCGGAACACCTCTCCCTGAGCCGACAGGGGACGAAAACGACGCTGAAGAACCGATCTTGGAGAATAAAAAATTTGTAGTCACCGGAACCCTCGAACATTACACGCGTGATGAAATCAAGGAGATTATCCTCCAAAACGGCGGCAAGGTTTCTGGAAGCATTTCGAAGAACACGAACTATCTCGTTGCCGGTGAAAATGCTGGCAGCAAGCTCACCAAGGCGGCGAAGCTTGGTGTCGAAGTGATTGGAGAGGATCAATTATTGAAGATGGTCAGAGTGGATTCCAAGTAACGCAGGGCTCTGTCGAGCTTTAAATGTCAGGCTGCTCACTGCGAATTCCGCTCCGTCGTCGCTCTTCAGAACTTTAATCAAAGTGACATTTAGGAATGGGTGGTCTAGTAGGGTCCGCATAGCGGACCCTACTTGGTTGCCAATGACAAGACCATCAATAATTAGAATTCACTCTATTCTCAAACGGCTGGATGGGTGACAATACCAGAGCGGTCTCTTTTCGGCCGCGGAACGGTTTCAATGGTATTCAATTAACAATGTCTAATCTCGATAAACTATTCAGATGTGGCACATTCTTTATTGTCTTCACTTGCGCAAGTGCTTCCATATTTGCACAGGATGGAGAGAACAAGGAGGGGCAAAACCCGATCGGGAAATTCTTCCGCAATCTGAACATGGGAGTCCGTGAAGGCGCCGATGAGCTTGAGCGCGCAAAGCAGGGGCGGGATCAACTCGACGCCCGCCCGCCTCAGAATCAGGATTCGGTCAGACGACTTGGTCAAGCAAAATCGTTTTTAGAGCAAAAACGCTGGCATGATGCCGTGACAATCCTTCAGTTCCTGATTGAATCGGATTCGGATTCTTTTCTCTGGAATGAAAACCGGGAACTCGTTTCGCTGCATGCTGAAGTCGAACGAATGTTGTCGACTCTTCCGAATGATGCAAAGAGAAATTTATTGAATCGTTTTGAAGCTGTCGCGACGCGCGAGCTTGAGGCAGCAATAAAAAAACAGGACAACGATCAATTAAACCGGATTGCGCACGTTTATCTTGAGACACAGGCTGGGCAGAGTGCGGCATCTCAATCCGCTCTTAACCTTCGAGACACAGGGCACCTCTCTTCTGCTTACCGCTTATACACAAAACTGGCACGGACGACGGAATCACAGACAAAGACTCAACGGATTGCGTCACTCGCTGCACAGACCGCATCAGATGCAGGAGACGCTTCAGCAGTTGAAGAGATCTCTACTCAGTTTTCATTGACTGAGATATTTGGTTCGAAATTCCAATTCGAGGCGGCAAGCAACCAGTTCGACATGAACGCTGCTTCAACGCAGGCGATTAGTCTTGCACACACAGTTCCGTTTGAAGTCACTCCACAATTTATTCCACTCTGGACTCAATCAACCGTAGATCGCTTTCTTGTCGAAGACCAAATCAAACAGCTTTACAGCGATCTTCGCGAGGCAGGTCGCGCAATTGCCCCAACGAGTCATGCCATCCTGCTGAAGAATCGCATCGCCTACCGCACTCTTCGTGGTTTGGAAGTTCGAGATTGCCGAACAGGAGATCTCATCTGGGAAACGCGGGCAACAACCAGCATTGAAACTCAACTCGCCGATCCAGACAATGAAAATCCGTTGACGTTGCGCAATCGGGGACGCGTTCCAGAACATCACCCCATCGCCAGCTTGTTGCTTCGTGACGGAATTTCCAGAAGTTTAACGACTGACGGTCGACACTTGTTCGCTATCGAAGGGCACGAAATTCTCTCCAATCCATCGCGCGGTTACGCCTGGCAAAGAAGAATGAAAAAAAGCCTGGCCGAGAGTGAAAAGTGGACTACGAACGAAATCGTAGCTTACGACTTTGAGAGCGGTCGCGTTCGCTGGCGACTCGGTGGGAAAATTTTGGAAGAACCTTTCTCTCGACCACTCGCAGGAACATTTTTCTTCGGACCACCGGTGAGTGACGGATCAGAACTCTTCGTTATTGGCGAGCGCGACGGCGCCGTCTCGCTCTTTTCTATCGATGATCAAACGGGAGAATTACTCTGGTCCCAGGAAATCGCCGTTCCATCGCGAAGTGTTGCAGATGATCAAATTCGACGTTTCTGGCCTTGTTTTCCGGTGGTAAAAGATGGAGTCATCGTTTGCCCGACAACATGTGGATGGCTCGTCGCAGTTGACCGTGCCAGCCATCAACTTTTATGGGCGTCTCGATACTCGCCACGTCAATCAAAGCGCAGACGGACTCGTGGTGGATTCGCCGTGCAGTCGATTCAGGATTTAAATCGAAGGTGGCTGTCATCACCTCCAGTCATTGTTGGCAATAAAGTTCTCGTCACTCCGTCAGAAGTGCCCGATGAATTCGGCAACAGACTCGCTGGCATACATTGCCTGGACTTGAAGACCGGTGCCGAACTCTGGCGTCATGACAAAGGCGATGGAATTTATCTGGCAGGAATCGATAATAACAATGCGATTATTGTCGGTCAGGCAACAGTCATCGCTCGAAATCTTGATGCGTCGGGAGATCATTCCTGGGTCGTTCCATTTCAAGACATCGAAGGAAAGCCGTCGGGTCGCGGTGTGATTCTGAATCGACAACTTCTCATTCCGGTCGCTGGAAAGAAGCTCGTTCGAATCGACCTCGAATCCGGAAAGATCATTTCGACTCTCAAGCTGGCCTCTTCAGAGATTGACCTCAGTCACCTTTATTATCACGATGAATCACTCTTCTCATTATCGACATTTAATTTATCAGCTTTTCCAGTCCGAAAACTCACTGACACAGAGCGGAGGAATTTGCACCGAAACGTCGTTTCTGAACTCGTCGCGATCGAATCGCTCGTTTCAAATCAACAATATTCTCAAGCACTCGATTCCATGCAAAAACTCCGATCTCTTTCACTGATCGAATTGGCGACTCTCAGAGAAAGCGAGCGATTGCGCGAGCTCGAGTGGACGGCCATGGAACAAATCGTTCTCACCGACGAAGAGTTGGCGACAGAAACTTTGCTGGCGCTTCAGACCTTCGCCGAAACACCGGAAGAACTGGCTCGCTACAAACGTCTCGCAGCCGACAGGAAACTTGCGGCAGGGGATTGGAAAACTGCTCTACAGCACTACCTGACACTGCTTGAGCAAGCTCCCCGGGAACAGCTTTTCAAAGAAGAGTCTCGCACGATACGTATCGATTCCTGGGTCGGAGGGCGAATCAAAGACCTCTACGACAAAAGTTCTTCGAACCGAAAAAAACAGATTCTGGCGACGGTAAACCAACATGTGAATCGCAGGAAAAAACTGGGCGATCAGAATCGATTAGGTCGCACCTTTTACTACTTGCCAGTTGGACAGCGCATCGAACTACAACTTGCTCTTACCGCGATTCAGGAAAAGAAATTTTCCGAAGCGCTAGTTCGCCTGCAACGTGTGACGCACTCGGAAGACCCAGCCCTTGCTGTCACTGCATGGTCTCAGATGGCGGACATCTTCTCGCAGATAGATGCCGTTTCCGATGCTCGTCGCTGCTGGTTGAGAGTACTCGGTTTTCCGCCTGTCAAATTGCCAGACGAGCAGGGGGAAAGTCACGATCTCGCCCGAAAATTCTTGAAAGCAAGCACAGCGAAAACGGACGAGGCTCTCCTCCCTCGTTCAAGTTGGGGTGATGAATGGGAAGCCGTTCGAACTGGCTCGCGAGGTCGGGAACAAAGTGTGACGGTCTTCAAACCTGTCGGGACATCATTCGATTTTATGAAACAGTACCGCATGCTGTTCAATTCTCAAAAACAACGTCTCAGAATCGAGCAGATCGAAACCGGAAACTACGTCTGGTCACTCCCTCTGCGTTCGATGACGAACATTTCGCATCGCTCGTACGTCGGAACTCGTCATGCTGGCTCCATCTGTTATGCAGTACATAAAGGAGCGGTACACGCTCTTCAATTTCCAGACCGTAAAATTGCCTGGACATACACGCCGAGCGTGACCGGAATGGCGGTGAGCAAACTTCGTTCTCCCGCGCAGCGTGGAACGAGCATGATGAACAACCCCACGTCGTTCCGCAATATGCATAACTTTAAAGCATACACGACACCTACCGGAATTCTTCTTGCAGCTAATGAATATTGCGTGTTGATCCTTGATGATGAACTCCGCGCGCTCGACCCTCTCACCGGAGATTTTTTGTGGAGTGAATCGGAAACTTCCAAACGTAGCACGGCACAACCTATCAATGATCAGATGCTGCTCATCGATAGCAAGCAAGCGAGTTTCGTAAGATCGCTCGATGGACGAAAAACAGGAAAAACGCTTACCGAGCAATTTCTGACGGATTGCCTGAACATCTCCAAGGATCAGTGCATCCAGATCACGCAATCTGATGCAGAAGAAAAAGATTGGAAGCTCACTCAGGGCAGTATCAAGGAGCCAGCGTCTGACTGGAGTCTCGACATCGAAGCATCTGCAATGCTTTCTAAAATTGACAATCAGTCTCTCGCAATGGTGACTTCCAACGGAGAACTCTTTCTGATCGATTTAGTCAAAGGCGAACAACGCTTGATCGGGTTTATTCCCGGAGATTTGATGAAGATCAAAAAAAGAATCTATATTTACTCCGACAAAACGTCACTTTATCTTGCGGTCGCGCATGGGGATGCCAGAACAAGTTACGTCAATCTGCCATCACTGCGAGCGTCAGGGACTCTACTGGCATTCTCCAAAACAGAAGGTCTTCTTTGGTCACAAGCGACACAAGAACTCGGCGAAATTTTCAATGCGAAAGCTGACCAAGACGATGCGAAGGAAATGAAAGATGAAAAGAAAGCAGGCAAAAAGGAAACGAAGTGGGCGATGAACCTCATCGTTAAGGAGTTCGAACATTCCCCGCTGCTGATCTTTATTAGCGATCGTCCAGAAAATCGAAACAAAGTCTACTATCGTCGCTTATTGATGGTCGGTCTCGACAAGCGGACAGGGGAACGTGTCTTCGACTGGCACCGCATTTCTAATTCTGGTGGTTTTTCGTACCTGCATGTCGACGTTTTCAATCGTTTTATCGACCTGAGAACCTATAACGAACGTCTTAGGATTCAACCTGTTCAGCGTCCAAAAGTGAATGCCGATGGAGCAGGGGAGTGAACCGTTATCGCGCGCGCTGGGTTTTCGCTGGAGATGGACCGCCTCTACAGAACGCAACGATCGAAGTTTCCGATGGAGTCATTCAGCGAGTCGAGTCAGGAAAGACTGACGCCATAAATTTGGGTGATGTCGCGATTCTCCCTGGCTTGATCAATGCGCATACGCACCTCGAATTCTCCTCGATAGATGTTCCATTCCAGCCTCTTAATGAATTCTCTGCGTGGATTCAGTTTGTGATCCACTGGCGTAATCTCCATTTGAGTTCTACCCAGGATTCGATCAACTTCGGAATCGAGGAATCAATTCAATCCGGTGTGACTTCAATTGCCGAAATCGCCACCACTGACTGGCGACCGGACTCATCCGAAGTTTCGCAGCATGCAGCATCGCACATTTTGATGTTCCGCGAGTACCTTGGACTTTCTGGCGATGGGGTGAAGACACAACTCGAAAGTGCGCGCGAGTTTTTAGAGAGAACTCACGAACCGCCCTTCTCTCCAGCACTGAGTCCTCACGCACCGTATTCCGTTCATCCAGAACTCTTTGATGGACTTTGCTCACTCGCAAAAGAATTTCGTGTGCCGTTGGCGATGCACTTGGCAGAGTCACCAGCGGAACTTGAACTGCTCGAACACGGGCGTGGTCCACTCGCCTCGATGCTAAAAAAAATGGGAGTCTTTCGCCCAGAGCTTTTCGAAATCTCCAGGCGTCCGCTTGACTACTTGCAGCGTTTGGACTGCACAGTACCGGTTCTGTTGATCCATGGGAACTATCTTTCTGAGGAAGAGATCAAATTCATTTCCGGACGACCGCAAATGTCCGTCGTCTATTGCCCTCGAACGCATGCTGCAATGCAGGAGAACACTCACCCTTGGCAACGCATGTTGGCGGCTGGCATCAATGTCACTCTCGGAACTGATAGCCGCGCTTCGAATCCGGATCTTTCAATCTGGAACGAACTACGATTCCTCCACAATCATCATCCGGGAATCAAAGCATGCGACTTACTGAAGCTCTCTACGGTCAATGCAGCGAAGGCTTTGGGGATGGGTCGTGCAGGGTCTTTGGCACCTGGGAAGGTTGCGGATTTGTGCGTTGTGCCGCTCTCAAAACAGGCCGTTGAACAGCCAGAGCAACATCTTTTCGCGTCAGACAATTCCCCGAAAGGAACAATGATCGCAGGGAATTGGATCATTGCTCCAGATTCGATGAAGCTGTCTTAATGCAACCGTGAACATAGATATCCCCGTCCAGGTTCTCAACGTTGTGATCTTTCAGAAACAACGCCTGCTCCATCGAATCCAGCCCCGCTCCACCGATGGGAGAAATGGCATCTCGACCACCGATCATTTTCGGTGCGATGAAACAATGAACTTCATCGATATGCCCTGCATCAAAAAACGATCCAAGAATCTGCCCGCCTGCTTCGACCAGCACATTGGTCATTCGACGCTGCCCCAAGTCTTTTAATATGTCGAGTAGCTTCATCGTTCCAGTCCGATCATCCCGTTGAATTAAAACGACCTCTGCTCCCTGTGCCCTCAACGCATTGCAGCGTTGCTCATCAGAATCCTCGCGTACAAAAATCAGCACTGGTGCTTGACCGACCGACTGCATGAGCTTTGAATCGAATTGCAAACGCGCCTGTGAATCGAGAACCACGCGCGTTGGAACACGCGATCCTGGCGGGCGGGCTGTGAGCATGGGGTCGTCGGCGTTGACCGTGCCGATCCCAGTGAGTATCGCATCCATTCGACCCCGCAACTGATGGACAACGGCTCTGGATGTTTCGTTCGAGATCCACTTCGAAGCCCCAGTCCTCGAAGCAATTTTTCCATCAAGCGTCATTGCCCATTTCGCATGAATGTAGGGAAGCCCCTGCGTGAAAAGTTTTTGAAACGGCGCAATCAACTCTTCTGCTTGCTGCTGGCAAATTCCAATGTCAACTTGAATACCAGCGGTACGCAGTTTCGCTAATCCTTTTCCTGCCACATGAGCGGCGGGGTCTTGTGTGGCGACAACGACTCTTGATACGCCAGCGGCGATCAGAGCATCTGCACACGGAGGCGTTTTCCCATGATGACTGCACGGTTCGAGCGTCACGTAAACTGTCGCACCGCGTGCTCCGTCACCAGCTTCCTGTAAAGCTATGACCTCTGCGTGCGGACCACCGAACTCTCGATGAAATCCTTCTGCAATCCACTGACCATCGGTGCTGACAACAACCGCTCCGACAGCGGGGTTCGGCTCGACCCAACCGATT
>DAOUPA010000416.1 GCA_030626405.1 Planctomicrobium sp. | reverse complement strand
CTGCGGCTGTTGATCAACTGAAGGAAGTTGGTGAGAAGAGTGAATCGATCAGATCTGAGAGTAATTCAGGCAGGGATTCGCCGCTGAAACGAACATTGTCAATAATCTCGATGTCCGACACGTTTCTGTGTTTGGGCATCTTCATCAATTCTTGAAGGCTCATTTCGTGTCAATTCAAATTGATAAACTGCTTGAAACAGTCGTCCGTGAAAATGTGAGTGACCTGCACATTTCCACGGGGCAACCCCCAGTTGTTCGGCTCTCTGGTCGGATGCAACGCCTCGACACAAAGGTTCTTGAACCGTCAGATACTGTTGCCTTGATGAAGAGTATCACGCCGGAACGTAACCAGCAGGAACTTCAGGAGGCTGGAGGAACTGACTTTGGTTTTGCCTTCGGGGACAAAGCCCGCTTCCGTGTTGCGGTTTTCAAGCAACGTGGTCACATCGGGATGGTGTTGCGTCGGATTCCCAACGAATTCCTCACGTTCGAGCAACTCGGTCTCCCTCCCATTGTGACTGAATTGATCTCTCGCCCGCGTGGACTGTTCCTCGTAACAGGGCCAACAGGAAGCGGAAAGACGACGTCCCTGGCGAGTATGATCAACTACCTGAATGATCACGAATCCCACCACATTATCACTCTCGAAGACCCTATCGAGTATTACCACGAACATAAAAAATGTACCGTCAACCAGCGTGAAGTTGGCGTGGACGTCCCTGACTTCCCTGAGGCATTGCGACGTGCGTTGCGTATGGACCCCGATGTCATTCTCGTGGGGGAAATGCGAGATCTTGAAACCATCTCAGCTGCGATTACAGCTGCGGAAACAGGGCACGTGGTGTTCGGAACGCTCCATACCACAGGTGCCCAGGGAACTGTCGATCGTATCATCGACGTGTTCCCGACGAGCCAGCAGGAACAAATTCGAACTCAGCTCTCTGCGGCGATCATTGGCATTCTCAGTCAGGCTCTCCTTCCAAAGATTCCCAAAGGGCTTGTCGCGGCTTACGAAATGTTGGTCGTAACACCTGCGATCTCCAACTTGATTCGCGAAGCCAAAACGTTCCGAATCAACTCTTCCATTCAAACTGGTCGCAAGTACGGAATGCAACTCCTGGATGACGCCCTGTACGACTTGTGGAGAAAGGGATTGTGCGAAGAAAAGGATGTCATTGTTCGCTCAAACCATCCGGGCGAACTCCGCCTGAAAATCAATAACGCCAAGCATGGTAGCGATGACGAGGAAGAGGAAGACGAAGAAGACGACTGGGATGATGACGACGACGACGATTGGGATGACGACGACGATTAACATTTTCTCGTTTTGAAAATCACGATCCTTACCGTAGACACGACAAAAGCTGGGAAGCCCAAAGATGGCGCAACGGAAACTAGGACAAATTCTGGTCGACCTCGGATACCTCGACGAGGACCAACTCTGGGATGTGCTTGAAGAACAAAAGCAGTCTCCCGGAGAGGTCATCGGCCAGGTCGCCAAACGCATGGGGCATGTGACCGAGGACCAGATCACAGAAGCATTGGCCGAACAGTTCGGAATGCCTGTGATCAACATGGAAGAAACAACCATCCCCCCCAAGGTTCTGGAACTTGTGCCAGAAACAATGGCGAGCGTCTACAAAATCATGCCGGTCTCATTAAAGGACAACGTCCTGACCGTCGCGATGGCAGACCCTCAAAACCTCGCCGCCCTCGATGACTTGAGGAATTTTCTGGGGTACGATGTGCGCGGTGCAGTCTCCTCTCTCGCAGAGGTCGAAGAGGCAATTGGACGCCACTACGCTGCCCAAGAGGACGACATGGAAAACCTCATGGATCAGCTTGAAGATCTTGAGGTCGGCAACAAGTCCCTCCATGAAGCTGTCGGTGCCTTCGATATCGGTGGGGAAGACGAAGTCACCAGTTCACACCCAATTCGTAAATTACTGAACATGGTCATGCTACTCGCCATTAAGGACCAGGCGAGCGACATTCACTTTGAACCATTTGAAGACGAGTTCAAAATTCGAGTTCGCGCCGATGGCGTGTTGTACGAAATGGTCCCTCCTCCACGTCACCTCGCGTCCGCTATTGTCAGTCGAATTAAAGTCATGGCGAACCTCGACATCGCGGAACGCCGCCTGCCGCAGGATGGTCGTATCGAGTTGAACGTCGGCGGTAACCCTGTGGACCTTCGCGTGAGTGTGCTGCCAACGATGTTCGGTGAAGCGGTCGTTATGCGAATCCTCGACCGAACTGTTGTGCAACTCGACCTCAATAAAATCGGAATGGATCCAAACACCCTTTCCCGGTTTCGTGAGATGATTTTTCGCTCGAACGGAATCGTTCTTGTGACGGGACCAACGGGTTCAGGGAAAACAACCACGTTGTATTCCGCTCTCAATGAACTCAACGATATTGAAACAAAGCTCATTACGACCGAAGATCCCATCGAATACGACATCGATGGTCTGATTCAAATTCCGATCAATGCGGACATCGACGTAACTTTCGCAGCCGCCTTGCGTGCGATCTTGCGACACGATCCGGACAAGATTCTTGTCGGTGAAATTCGAGACTACGAAACCGCTGAAATTGCAATTCAAAGTGCGCTGACCGGACACCTGGTCTTCTCCACATTGCACACAAACGATGCTCCATCGGCAGTGACTCGGCTCCGCGATATGGGGGTCCCTTCATTCCTGATCACAGCCACCCTCGAGGCCGTACTTGGTCAACGTCTCGTGCGCAAAATTTGCGTCGAGTGCCGTACAGAATTTGAACCGAGTGATGACTTGCTCATGGAATTACAACTACCGATTGAGCAGGCCAGGAAATACAGTTTTTACTACGGTAAAGGGTGCCAGCGATGCAACAACGCTGGCTACAGAGGCCGAACCGGACTCTACGAACTCCTGGAAGTGAACGATGACATCCGGGACATGGTCTCTTCAAACGCCTCCATTGACGAAATGAGAAACCTCGCACGCAGTCACGGGATGACCACACTTCGTGAAGCGGGGTTGAAACTCATTTTTGATGGAGTCACCACCATTGACGAAGTCGTTCGCGAAACAGTCATGGAAGATATTGAATAGGGAAGAGAGATTTTTCAGCCGCACACTTTTACGTGAGCGGCTAGCCCCTGAAAACGACAATAGAGTCATTGACTCAACCTTTTTAATCACTCCTTGATCATCAAAGTGGTGTTCATTTTTCTGTCCTGAAAATGGATCAGCGACATGCCAGTCTTCCAATACGAAGCGATGGACAATACAGGCCTCGAGGTGAAAGACACCATCGAGGCACCTTCGGAATCGGAGGCACAGGATCTTATTCGCGAGAAGGGATTCTATGTTACCAAAATTACCGAAAAAACAAAAAAACGAAAGAAGGGTGCCTCCGCAAAAAAGAAGGGGCCGCCTCCGAAAAAGCAGACCTTCACAATCGGTGGTGTGGGCGCAAAAAAGCTCACGATGTTTACTCGCCAGTTGTCCACTCTTCAAGATGCCGGGCTGCCGATTTTGCGCAGCTTACGAATTCTGGAAGGCCAGGAGAAACCGGGAGCGCTCAAGAACTCTCTCATGGGAGTCATCGAAGACGTCGAGTCCGGAAACACTCTGTCTGAGGCAATGGCAAAGCAGCCCAAAGCATTTGACAATCTGTACGTCAACATGGTCAAGGCAGGGGAAGCTGGTGGGGCACTCGAAGTCATCCTTCAGCGTCTGGCAGAGTTTAAAGAGCGCTCCCAATCGCTGAAGCGAAAAGTGAAGGGGGCGATGATTTACCCTTGTGCGGTGATCACCGTCGCGACCGCGATTGTCGGTTTCATCATGTACTGGATTATCCCGAAGTTCAAAGCGATCTTCGAGGATTTTGGCGTCGAGCTTCCTCAGATCACCGTTGTTCTTATCGAAACAAGCAACTGGGTGGTCAACTACTGGTACCTCATTCCAGTCATGCCATTCACGGTATTCCTGATGGTGAAACTGATACGAAAAAACAAAACGGGCGCGTACATCGTCGACCGAATCATGCTCAAGATCCCCATATTGGGGAAGATCATACAGAAGTCGACCATTGCGCGAACGTGTCGAACATTGGGGACGCTCATCGCGTCGGGGGTTCCCATCCTGGAGGCACTCTCCATTGCGAGAGACACAGCCGGAAACGAAGTGTTCCGGAAAGCCTTCGACCATATCCACTCGTCAATTCGTGAAGGGGAATCGATGGCCGTTCCGCTTCGTGAAACGCGGATTACGGACGACATGGTCGTGAACATGGTTGACGTTGGTGAAGAGACTGGAGCACTTGACAATATGCTCTACAAAGTCGCCGATGTCTACGACGAAGAAGTTTCGGTCCTTGTTGAAGGTTTAATTAACCTGCTCGAACCAATCATGGTTGTGGTCCTGGGGTTGATCGTCGGTTTCATCGTGATCGCGCTCTTTATGCCACTCGTGAAACTCCTGAACGATCTTTCATGAGCGAAGAGGAATTGTTCTCCTGAGCCCGTTTTGGCACGGCGAATGCGTTACAGATGTATCGTCAGCGTAACCGGGAAGAAGCGGATCACGTCAACACACTACAGACCGCGAAGCAACACAGTCATGTATCGTTTCGCAACACCCGGAACATCGGAATAGATGGAGTTCAATCCATGCAAGTTCAAACGAAAAGACACGACCATCATCAACAGCAATTCCAACGTTCGCGAGTCGCTTTCTCGCTCGTAGAGTTGATGATCGTTCTGATCATTATAGCGATCTTAATGGCATTTCTGTTTCCCGCGATTGGTGGGGCAATCATTACTGCTCGCAATGCCACTGTGGTGTCGGAAGTGAGTAACCTGGAAAAAGCCATTGGTGAATTCAAGTTAAAATATGGCGTTGAGCCACCGAGTCGAATCTGGCTTTACGAACAGGCAGATGGTTGGGACGCGTCGACGAACACTGGAGATGCGAGCGACATTCGTTTTCGAGAAAGCAAAGCAGTTCTGAAACAAATCTGGCCGAACATTGATTTCACATACTCGGCTGTGACCGGGAACGAAATCGACATCGACGGCAATGACGCAATCGGTTCAACGAACTACGGAAGGATTGAACTGCGAGGCGCAGAATGCCTTCTGTTCTTCCTGGGCGGTGTTTGTGCAACTGAGGATGGTGCTGGAGCGACACTTCGTGGTGCATCCGGAACCACACCACCCTCCGGAACGGCGACAACAGTTGCCAAGTGGTTTCCTCTTGGCTTCTCCACGAATCCATCGACTCCATTCATTCGAGGTGGGAATCGTGTTGGTCCATTTTTTGAATTTGAATCTGAACGAATCCTCAACATTCCTGGTTCTGCGACAAACAGGTCAATGCCGGAATACCTCGACACACTGCCCGGGCAGATCGCTCCGTATAACTACGCGAGTTCATATGACGGTCGTGGGTACAACACAAGTACAGACGCTGGTGGATATATTCAGAGTTATACCGATCTGAACCTTGGTTCTTCTTCTGTTGTTTCACCGACTTTTGTCTATATCGAGACGAAAACACAAGACACCGCAGACGACGACGGTGACAGCAACACCTCAGAGTACAAAGCTGATTCCATTCCTTTCAATAAAAGCAGCTTTCAAATCATTTCGCCGGGAATTGACCAGCAGTTCGGAACTGGTGGTTATTACAACAGTGAAGAAGGCTTCTCTGGTTTCGCTGATGATGTTCAGAAAGATAACATCGCCAACTTCAGGGGCGCTGTCCTCGACCCAAGTTAATGTTCACCTTCAAGATTAAAAATTGCAACGTCACAAAATCAATCATGCCGTGTTGGCTCTATTGAAGAACAACAATGCTTAAGCATCAATCCTATCCCCAGAATTTTGTACGCAGTGGTTTCACGCTGATCGAGCTTCTCGTCGCGTTAATGATCACCGCAATTTTGGTCGCCTTGATCGGAGGTGCCTTAGGATCGCTATTGGGAAACACCGAAGTCGTTGCAACTCAGGCAACGATCATACAGATCGATGACATCATCCAGGCACGATACGACGCAATTAAAAGTGCGAACGTGAGTGTTGAGGCGAAAAAGCTTTCCGTTTTGAACAGCAGCATTAGCGAGAAAGAAGCAGAGTTTCTGATCCGGAAAATTCTCTATCGTCAAGCATTGCCGCAGCGACCGGAAGATTTATTTGGGTTGAATTACTCGCGATACACGGGCAGTGGGGTCAACGACGATGCCCCTTATACTGCCG
>DAOUPA010000545.1 GCA_030626405.1 Planctomicrobium sp. | reverse complement strand
GATGTCCTGACAGCGCTGGATCAGTTCGCCAGCTTCGGATGCCCGTAAGTCTCGATGTTCACTCGTGTACCTTTGAATGACATCGTCTAACACGGACGAGTCGACCTCCATGCCTGACCGGTTGGCAAAGCGAACAAATATTTCTCGGTAAAGTTCCACGGTTGGAGCATGGACATGAAATCTGTACCCCATTCGACGCAGGAACGCCGGATCGGCAACATCTTCGACTCGCAAATTCGTTGCAACGATGAGCATCATTTCGAAAGGGACTTCCATTCGTTGTCCCGTATTAAGCGCCAGGTAGTCCAGGCGAGTTTCCAATGGAACAATCCAACGATTCAGGAGATCTTCAGGTGCCATTCGCTGCCGGCCAAAATCATCAATGACAAATGTTCCCCCATTGGCTTTCATGTGTGGCGGTGCTTCGTAGTAGTGACGTGATTCGCTCCACTTCAAATCGAGATCATCAAGTGCCAATTCACCACCAACAAGTACGAATGGACGTTTGATCCTAACCCATCGGTGATCCAGTTCTCGATCCGGGTCATCGATGTCGACAACCTCATGCACTTGTGGGTCGAAAACTCGAATCAATGAACTGTCGACCTGGATCGCATGAGGTATCCAGATTGTATCGGAATGGACATTGTGCAGTAGACGACTAATCGTCGTCTTCCCGTTCCCTGGAGGGCCGAACAAAAACAAACTTCGTCCGGAAGAGACTGCCAACGCGGCAACTTCAACAGCGTCTTCGGTCAGAACGATATCGCTGAGAGCAGTCTCGACCTGTTCAAATAGCACTGGTGGATGGTGGTGAGATTCCCAGAGCAAGTGATTTGTATAAGCTGATAACGACACCGGTGCTGGACCAACATAACCTGAAATGGTCATAAGTCGCTTGGCATGTTCTCGACCTCGGTCAGTCAGTGCGTAGCGGTAATTGAGCGGCCCTGCCTGACCGACAACTTCTACGAGTTGATCATCTTTCAGTGACCAACATAACTCCTCAACGATAGCCGCAGGTAAACACGTCTTTTGGCTGGCCCATTCAGTTGTAAATTGAGTCGTTGTTGCGCCAATCTTCAGCGTGAGTTCGGACAACTGTATTTCATTAAACCCAGAGTCCGAGATTTCGTCAGGAGCTTGCGGAGCGATAACCCCATTGAAATCCATCCAATTTTCCAGCCCGACTTGGTCCGTTTCCGACATAGTCTTCAATGCCCTCGAGTTTTGGGGAGTGCGATATTTATGATGCCTCAACCGTATTAAGTTCACTGTATTGAGAGAGAAAGATCGGCGTAAACCCCGTTCTGATCGAGAACGAAAAAAAGAGTTAAATCGTTTCTCTGTAACGAACAACTTACCGGGAAACACGGCGTTTCAGTCTCAAAACCGAAAGAATCCTCTTGATCGGCAAAGATTGCCTATTCCCCAACGATATTGAAAGCCGATAGATTCGTTGGAAGTAACCATTTATTTGGGGTAAATGCGCGTGGGCACATCAACACAATACCATCAAGGATTGCATCGCATTTTGCGTTCGTTGATGAGCCTCTCATTGTTCGTGATACTTCATCTGAATTGCCAGGGAGAGGATGTCGTTTTGACGGGAGGCATCCGTGTCTTGCGCGGCCAGAACATGCAGTTGTTCGTGCCGAAATCCAGACAAGCGAAAACCTCTCCGACACCAGCAGTGAAGATGAAGCTGAGGAAGACTCCATCTCACATCGAAACTCCCTCTCAACCGAAACTTGAGCGATCTTCGATTCTGCAATACCAAGCATCAGAAAAATTCATTCCCCCAATTCAAGCCACAGAGAACGCGAAAGTACCGTATCGGCAAGTTGGTAACAGCACGGATTTCAGCAAACCGAATCCGGCGGAACGATCAAACGTCTTCTCACAAGGTAATTGGCAAACTCTGCAACCATCGCAGGTTGTTGCCCCTTTGCGGCAAGCAGACTGGAATTTCGATTCAAGTCCAAAGCCACCGTCTCGTCCGTTCCCAGGTTTCAGCAACAGAATCGAAAACAAACAGGTGAGTAACGTTCCAGAACCTGGCTTTGTCGTTCAGGAAGAAGTCACCGCAGGAGTTCTCGAAGTTTCAGAAATCGCCGTGACCGAATCGAAAACTGAGACAGAAGTGGTTGATCAGTCAGAACGGGCCAAAGTTGACACTGAAGAAGTTGTGATTCAAGACACTGGAAGTGAGCCTGAACAAACGGCAACAATCATTCCAGCTCCTCCTGTGATCACTCCATCGCGAATACAGGTGGCGGAAATCGTCATGCCTCCCATGGTGCAACAACCACAGCAAAGCTTCAATGTATTCGGGCTGACAGCGATGTTTGTCATAGGGTTTGTTTTGGCTGCTGGTTGTCTGTACATGACCGGACGTCTTCAACAGCAGCAAATCCCAAGTGTGATCAAGCTTGTTGTTCAGGCGGATGAACTTTTTTCAAAGCTTCAACTGAACTCGAATAATTTTGTTCTGGAAACTCCCGGTTCTGAAGTCACCACAACAGCTGTTGTTGACCTTGAGTCAGAACCGCACATTATCCCGATCATGGGGCATCAGACTTACACGGATCGAGAGACCGAGAAATCGGCATTGCAACAAGAGCGGAGTGAAGAAATTTGCAAGGCGCTCTTTGAGGAAAATTTGAACCTGCAAAAGAATTTCGCCTCGGCTTGAGGTGAAGAAGTCATTACAAAAACTGGAGACAGAAGATGGGATCTTCAATTGTTTATGTTGGAATGGATTTCGGCTCATTCAAAACCTCAGTCGTCGCCTCTCACGGACATCGTGAAACAATGCACACCGCAGTCGGTTGGGCGAAAGACCATGTCTCAAGAGCGATGCTGGGTTGTGATGTTGTCATCGGAAAAAATGTTTTCGAGCAGCGGATGGCATTAAATGTCGTTCGTCCTTTCGCTAAGGGGGCCTTGAAATATCTGGCATCCGAAGACGTCGGTGTTTCGCCAGACGATGTTGTAAAACGCAAGGAAGCAGCTCAGCTGATTGTTCAAGAAGCTGTCCGCAAACTGCAGATTCCAAGTGGGGCGTCAGTTTTCGGTGTCGTCGGCTCTCCTTCGCGTGCTGGAATCGATAGTAAGAAGCTGATTACCGAAGCAGTGCAAGGTTCTTTTGACGCGGTCATGATCGTGGCTGAACCATTTGCCGTTGCCTACGGTATGGATCGATTGTCCGAAACTCTTGTCGTTGATATCGGAGCAGGCACGACGGACATCTGTCCTGTCTATGGAAGTTATCCATCCGAAGATGACCAAGTCACAATTCCTCTGGGTGGTGACGCAGTGGATGAAACGTTTTATTCACTGATGAGTGAAGCACACCCGGAAGCCCAACTCTCTTTGAATATGGCTCGGCAAATTAAAGAGAAGTATGGATTCGTCCACGACGTGAATGAGCAAGCGGTTGTTTCGCTTCCAGTAGAAGGTCGCCCGACAGACATTAACGTCACCGAATCACTCCGAGAATCATGCCGAACGATTGTTGAGCCAATCGTTGAAGGTATCCAAAAGACAATCGGACATTACGATCCAGAGTTTCAACGTCCACTTCTGAATAACATTTTACTTGGTGGTGGGGGCAGCAACTTAAAAGGTCTGGACTACATGATCGAGCAGTCACTGGAACCATTCGGTGGCGGAAAAGTACTTCGCGTTTACGACTCTGTCTTCGCTGGTGCCGACGGTGCACTCAAGCTCGCCATGAACTTGCCTGAACAATACTGGGAACAGTTGCGATCAGGTGCGACCGGACAATCGGATTCCAGAAATGATATGCTCGATGCTGCATAGAGCATTTTGAAAACACCAGTCACACGACTATCAAATCAGCCGCCACGCGCTCTCGCTCGGCGGCTGATTCAATGTATGGCAGCTCTGGCCCTGATCTTTCATTACACTCAATCGCTGAAAGCTACTTGACGATGTCTCAAAACGAAAGCAAAAGTTGCGGAGAGTGTCGTCACTGGTACACTCCCGGTGGGAAAATTGGTGAATGTCGCAAGCAATCACCTTTGTTTGTTGCATCAATTCAGTCGGAAGAAGGCAACATCGCCAACAAAGGAGTTTGGCCGAAAACGTATAACATTGAGTGGTGCGGCGACTTTGAACCCCACGAATGCTGAATCAATCTTATCATGCTTTGACTGACCGATCACTTGAAGTAATTTCTGGTGCTGCCTCCACAAGGTGAAAAACGGCCCAAATCCACAGGCCCAACACGGCTGCCGTTTCGACTGGCCAAAACTTCGGCCATGCTCCGAGTCCAATCACGGGCGCGAGAAGATAAATGACCACTAGCAACACGAGAATCGTTCTGGATGATTTTTTTATTCTATTCCAGTTAGAAAATGCAGCGAGCCACGCTGGTGATGT
>DAOUPA010000596.1 GCA_030626405.1 Planctomicrobium sp. | reverse complement strand
GTCATGCGAGCGTCACCCGGCTTCCACTTTTTCACAAAGTTTGGTGGATAACGCACGAATGTCAGATTAAACAAGCGTTGATTCGATGGCTGAACACCATTCGTGGGACACCCCATCAACCATCCGTGAACTCCCTGAATGCTGACCGCGTTCCCATTCACATCCCTCGCAAAGTCACCAGCTTCTCCGACAAGAATTTGATTACTGGTTCCGTCAACAATGTCAGTCAGTCTTTTCGTTTCGTTGTGCAGGAGTGCTCCCCCATACGCAATTCTTCCATTCGTCGTAGCACCACAACAACCAGTTCGAGTTCGTTCAGGGTGATTTGTGCCGTTTGTGAAACCATCGCCATTGGAGGCTCCAGCAATCCCGACGTAGTGGGGTAAAACGACTTGATGTCCACCACCAGTGTCCCGCGTTTTGGGGAGTGGACTCGATGGGCAAAGCATGACACTCATAATGCTGCCACTTGCAACTTGTCCGTTACGCCAGCCTGCGGATTGCGAAAATCCAGGCTCCCCTCCAGTGTTGTGAGTCCACCCAGGATGGTTCCCTTCAAATGAGAGCGCGCTGTACATCGGAGCCTGATCGATATAAGGCAAAATTTTCGCCCACCAGGAAACGCCCCATTGTCCTCCATTTGCCGAACTCGTCCCGTTCGGCAGGCTTCCGTACACATCGTGGTAGTTGTGCATTGCCAACCCAATTTGCTTCATATTATTACGGCAACTCGTACGCCTGGCAGCTTCGCGGGCCTGTTGTACGGCAGGCAACAACAATGCGACCAGGATCGCAATAATTGCGATCACGACAAGCAGTTCGATGAGTGTGAACCCACGCCTCCGACGATGATTGGAAATCATCTGAATCTCCTTAAAATAGAAAAAGGATAAAATAGATAAGAAGAGGACCCGCCCTTCCCAAAACGCTTAAAACACAGGCGAAAGCCCGACACACATCAATGCTCGCCGATTCCACCAGTTCCTGCAAGGGTAATTGCAAAATCACGGATTCGGAATGACCATTGGGGTCGCCAATCCTTGAATGAAAATGTACTCCCGATCCAATTCCACACCACTGAAGACCTGTCGTGATCCGTCAATCCAATTCAAGGTGAGACTGTCAATTCTGAGATCCTTTTCCAAGCCAAAAGTCAGTTTTCGCTCGTTACCGGTCATATAACCATCGCCGGCAACCAATTGCTGAATCCATTTTTTCTCACCAGATTTCAATTCAACAGTCGTTCCAATCGCATCACGAGCACAGCTTGTTCCGCGTAAGTTGATCTTGATGAAGTGATTCGCTGTTTCAGTTTCATTCGTCACCAGAGCGACTGGAGAATAGAGATGCAGAACGCACAAATCGTCCAGACCATCCCGGTTCCAGTCGAGCCTCGAAACCGACCGACCCAAATACTTCCCAGAGAAATATCGACCGAGATTGTGTTCGTCGAGCACCTCAAAATTACCGCCACCGACATTATAGAAAAATTGAGGAGGCATCTCGTCCGGTTCTCCGGTTGCATATGTGCGATCAACATGTCCGTTTGTAACGAACAGATCGAGTTCACCATTATGATCGGCGTCGATGAATTCGGTGCCAAAACCTAGCATCGGCAAACTCGCTTCTCGCAAATTTGCCTGTCGAGTGTAATCTAAAAATTGACCGGGAGATTGCTGAAGGTAAAGCGTGTTGGAATCGTTATAAAAATTTGTCACAAAGAGTTCGGCATCGCCGGATCCATCGACATCGCCGAAGGCAATCCCCATTGTCGCTTGAGAACGCCCTGCCCCTCCAAGCGCAAGACCGCTAATCAACCCGGCCTCTTCAAATTGCATTGCTCCTGTGGTCTGCGTCCGATTCAAGAAGAAGAAATTAGGCGCTGTGTCATTTCCAATGAAGACGCTCAGCCTTCCTGACCGGTCAAAGTCGGCAACCTGAATTGCCAGTCCCTTTCCTTCTGGTTGAACGATCCCCGATTCGTCTGTCACTTCCTGAAAACGCCCATCGCCGGTATTTAAATAGACGCGATCCTGTTCCGCCGGGAACATGGTCGGGGCGCACGTGAGTGGCTGACCGTTGCGTTTGCAGCGATGATCGAAAACAGACTGGCGATTGAGATAATTCACAACGTATAAATCTGGCAGAGAATCTCCATTGAGATCTGCCAGAACACAACTCAGTGACCATTCGTCTCCCGCCGTTTTTGTCTCCATTGTAATTTCAGAGAACGTTCCGTCTCCGTTGTTTTCGTAAAAGCGGTTTCCCGTCAAGTTGCAAACGTAGAGATCGACGAAGCCATCGTTGTTGTAATCACCCGCAGTCGCCCCTTGACTAAAATCTGCATCACCAAGACCAGATTGATTCGTCACATCCTCGAAAGACCCTTCATTGTTTCGAAAGAGTCGGTCAATGCGATTGACCGGATCATCACCTTCCCAGATTGCTGCCCCTTGCGTGAGATACAAGTCAGGCCATTGATCCTGATTAAAGTCCATCGCAACTGTTCCCCCGCCGGTCGTCTCGAAAATATGTTCCATTCCTCGAGTACTCAGAGAGCCGTTGAAATAGGTGAACTCAAGGCCAACTTCCAAGGCTCGATCTTCGAATCTGATCGGAACAAGAGAACTTCGAGAAGTCTTCGAGCGTCCCGCAGCAATTGCAGCTTCAGAGAAATCAGGTAGAGGAGACCCATTGAAGTCGTCAAGAGCAGCAAGCGCTTGACGTGGAAAAAGAGCGGCACCCGACCTTCGAAGGTCGCGACCAAACTGAGTCAGTCCCTCTCCGGCCCACTCTGGAGTCACCAAATTAAAGCGACGAGCAAAGTCACATATCGACGCAGCTTCCCAGTACCGGTCCAGCGAAACAAAATCTTGAATCAATCCCTGCATCCGCTCTGTTGTTGGCTCTTCGTAAAACTCCGGAATCAGAAGTTCAATTCGTGCCAGGGTCTTTGCGCGTTGTCCAATCTTCTCGGCCAATTCTTTGTCTCCGAGTTGAACAAGAACTTGAGACATCAAATAGTTGGCCTCCACATGGTTGGGAGCCTTCTGAAGGACCTCAAAAAAACAGCGTCCGGCCGCCTTCACACGATCATTCCTCAACTCCCACAACCCTCGGTTCAGCCAAATTTGCGGAGACGCATTTGCATCATCTGGAAGTTTTTTTTCGAGTGCGAGATATTCGGCATCACGTCCACTTTCCAGGTAAATCCTTCCGAGCTGAGCATATGGAAAGACGACGTCTACGTTTCGGGCAACGACCGATTCGAGCAATTGCTCGGCGGTCTTCGTGTCGTTCTTCAACACTGCTAACCGAGCCTTCGACAAGATCGGCCGAAAGTCTTCAGGGCAGGCTTTCTCGCACAGCTTCAGATATCGCTCATCGAGGAGAAAACGATTTTCGGGACAACCGACAATATGAATTTCAGTCGCCCCAAAAAGCCCCTGACGTATCATCCTCATCGATGGTTCGACCGACTCCCATGATCTTCCCTGAACTTGCATCAGGTAAGCATATCGCCTGTTCGCAAGGAAATGATCAGGCCACTGGTCCAAAACGAAGCGGAATTTTTTCTCCGAGCGTTCCATGTCTCCCAGTTTCAACCATCGTTCACCGAGTCCGAGTTGCGCGAGAATGCCTGCATGGCCTGCTTCCTCTGGGATCATCTGGTAGTACTCGATCGCCCGTCGATGGTCGTGAAGCCCCGCAGCTGCATCACCAGCAATTAGAGAAGCCTGATATGCATCCGGTTCCGTACCCAGAACAACGTTCGCCAGGCGTTCGGCCTCATGGAAATCGCGTGAGTGAAACGCCTGCACTGCCTTCCG
>DAOUPA010000629.1 GCA_030626405.1 Planctomicrobium sp. | reverse complement strand
CGTTGTCTTCGGCGAGGTTGATGACGTTGTCACCTCCGTCCATTTGATTGATCGTGAACGCATCACCAGAAGCTGTGAAGACGGCTGGTAGACCGGACATGACGCCAACAACGTTCATGCTGCCACCGCCACCGATGAGGATTTGACCATCTTGCAGGTTGATGGAATCCATGATGTCTTCTGAACCATCAACTCCATCGAGAATGAAGACGCGTTCATCAGGTCCACCATTAACATCTCCAAGGATGTCATCGAGAGCAGTCAGTGTGACGACGTCATCAAGAACAACGCCGGTCTTTGCGTTCATGGCAAGATCAATCGGTCCGCCAGCTGCGATGTTCGTGACGATATCGACATCACGCACAATCGGAGTCAACATACGGCGATCCAGCAGGCTTGGCTTACACTGGTTTCCACAACCGCCTGGTCCAAGTGGAATTCGGACACTCAGGAATCCCTGACTGACGGAACCACGAACGTCATCATATTCATACTGTCCACTGGCAACGATTCGTGAACCGTTTCCGAGAACCGGCAGATCATACAAACGTCCTTCAATGCGGGCACGAGGACCAGAAATGTGTCGGAAGTTCGTCGCGTTGTTATCAAAGTGGAAGTAACCGGCGGACGCCCAAATTTCGGTGTCACCAGTACAATCATCTCTCCACAAAACATGCTCGGCTTCAACATCCATCCCGTAGTAGGCACGTTCGTTGTTTCCCTGAACGAGAATTTGATTCCCTTGAAGGAACGCATTTCCACCACGTGCAAGTTGAGCAGACGTGTCCGGCAGGTAAGCGTTCGCACGCAGACCCCAGTTAATGTCTAACAGTTCGGCACCGACACTTCCCTGATGGAACGTGTTGTTGTCGGTTGTGTCACGGACATCATAAAACCCGTAAATACCAAAAATTCTTTGGCTGGAAAGAATCCGTCGATGGCCTACACCAAAGTTCCCTTCCCAGGCACCTCCTTCGATGTACGTCATGCGGATGTCACCGAAGAGCATGCTGCAATCATCCTGAAAAATCGGGATAAAAGTCCGAGACTGCGAACGTTCTTCACGATCACCAGCGCGACCTTCGATCTCCCAGTATGGATTCCAGCGCCCTGATGTCTGAGCCATGGCAGAACTTCCGCCAGCAAGAAGCACGGCGGCGGTCGCCATACTGAAGATAAAGCGTTTCATTCTGATACTTCCTGATTAAACACATTGAGCACAAAGTGTGGATAGACACATCGACTCATCGGTACTGTGTTACAATGACAGTGACGACCAAAACTCCCGAAGGAAAAATCACGCTAATCCGCGTAGTTTCACTAAGTGCGCGATCAAGAGATCACAGCCAGGGACGGCAAAAACAACGCAAGTCCCTGTGGTTTCACTGCTTCGGAAGAGATCCCCATAATCCCTACAATCGATTACAACGATCAGGGAAGAACTCGCTGCTACTCTCAAAACAACAGTCAGCAGAAAGAAACTCGACCTGCAAAATCTGCCGATCAATGCGGTCGCAATTTCCAGAACAATCATGGCAGCATTTAACGATTCTTACGATCACAGTAAGTATGAGGGAGGCTGGTACGGCACCCCGACTTCAACAATCTCGCGTCCGTCCTATCAAAGAAGGACGGAGGAGTGCCGGAAGAACATTCGGAGAACGCTGGATCAACAAATACGAAAGCGATTGGGTAAACACGCTCCAGAGAGTGAAAGAATCCGCCGAAAATGCCGAAGCCGTGAAGAAGAAATCAAAGGCGAAGCAGGTGTAGAGTGGTCAGTAAACCGCAGCCCCTCGCTCCCCAACTCTGCTTGGGAACGAAATCCATTTCGTTTGCTAACCTGTCACCGCTGCCTGCGCAAGGGCAACTGCACCGGCGACTGGTTCGGTGACGAATGAGACTTGATTGCTGATGATGCAAAGGCTCGCAGTCAGTTTCTGTGTGAACTGTGGTTGCCGAACGAGAACGCCTCCGGTGAGCGCCAAGGTCCATTCATCGGTTGTGAGACAGAGTTTGCCGGCGAGTGCAGTGACAATCGCTTTCAACTCTTGCACAGCTTCATCAAGAAGACGATTTGCAACGGCATCACCTTCAGCAGCAACGGTGAAGACGACTTCGGCCATTCTCGCAATTTCATCCCGGCTGAGCGGACCGGCGTAGACTTTTTCGATCAGCTGAGATGATTCACTTGCTTGCAGCCGATCCATGAAGGCGTCGAGCAGTTGCGTTGATTGACCTCTGCCATCGACAGATTTCGCGGCAGCGCGGAGGCCTGCCAGAGCAATTGCGTAGCCACTCCCTTCGTCTCCGAACAGGTAGCCCCAACCGCCGACGCGAGCGGTTTTTCCTTGCTCGTTGCGTCCCCAGGCAAATGAGCCGGTGCCGCTAATCAGCGCGATGCCGACACAGCTTGGCGCCGCGGCAGCCAGGATGGGTTCGGCATCATGAGTCACGATGATTTTTTCGGCGAGTGAATTTTTCTCCGCCCAAGTATGAAGCTGTTGCTGCTCTGCGGACCGCCCTGCCCCGGCGACACCCAGACAGATCGCAGCAACTTTTCCTGGTGCAAGCTGGGCATCTGTAAATGCGGCGGTGATCGCTGTTTCAATTTGATGAGATGCCGATTCGAACCCAACCGAACGAGGGTTTCCCGTACCGGCATTTCCTTTTCCCAACGGCTGTGAACTGCATTCAGAAGAAAGTCCGGCAACCCAGGCGGTCGTCTTGGTTCCGCCAGCATCGACACCGATGACGAGATCATGGTGATTTGTCATTGCGCTGCCTTGGCATTGTTGCCAGCTTCAAGTGCTGCGCGAAGCTTTCCATTTGATGATGCAAGAATCTGACGAGCCGCCTGCACATCAACTCCGCATTGAATTGAAACAACTGCGGTCTTCAATTCGCCGTCACACTTTGCAAGTTCGGCTTCGGCTTGCTCCTCCGTGATATTTGTAAGTGCAGCCACGATTCGACGGCTTCTCACAACGAGCTTTGAATTTGAGGCTCGCAAATCAACCATGAAGTTCCCGAATGTTTTTCCAAGCTGAACCATCGTTCCGGTCGAAAGCATGTTCAGCACCATTTTGGTTGCCGTCCCAGCTTTCATGCGGGTCGAACCACTGATCAATTCCGGACCAACGACAGGCGCGATCATTAAATCTGCACTTTGAGTGAGTTCACAGTTCTCATTACAGGCCAATCCAATAACGGAAGCCTTAATGCTGCGCGCATAATTCATCGCACCAATGACGTAAGGAGTCCGGCCGCTGGAGGCAATCCCAACGAGGACATCCTTACAGCTGAATTCAATCCGCTGCAGGTCTTCCACTCCCGCTTCCGGGCGATCTTCAACTCCTTCAGCAGCGGTACGCAGTGCCGAATCTCCGCCTGCAATCAAGCCGACGACCATCTCCGCAGGCGTGTTGAACGTCGGCGGGCATTCAGACGCGTCTAGCACACCCAACCGCCCGGATGTGCCTGCACCAATGTAAACGAGCCGTCCTCCTTCGCGGATGCGACTGGCGATGACCTCTATGGCTTTCGCAATTGAGGCCGATTCTTTCGCGATTGCAACGGCAAT
>DAOUPA010000394.1 GCA_030626405.1 Planctomicrobium sp. | reverse complement strand
CATCCATTGCAGTGAGGACCAGTCGACACCGTTGCGAGTCGCTGCGAAAGCGTTACCAGAGTAGACCACTTTTTCAGATTTCGATGGGTCGAGTCTGTGCAGAAACAGGAAGCCACACGCGATCACTGCCACGGCAGAAGCCAAACTGAGCCGACGACTCCACTGCGTTGGAAGCTCCGCGTTCGATTTCCAAAATGAAAAGACAGCAAAAGTTAATGCGGCGATGGTGAAAGTCACGATTGCAACTGTGAGGGAGATTCCACTCCATAAAGCCGCAGTGAAACCGAAGGTCAGACCAAACAATGTGGTGAAGCACTCTGCTGCGTTTAACTGTTGCTGGCCGGGCGACTTTCTGAAAACCAGACCGAGTGGGAATGTCAGCAATGCCAGAAGCGATGAGCGAGATATGAACAAGAGGAAAGTGTTTGAAATCCAAACGGTCTCCTGTAAGGCGAGATAAGTGATGGTCGGGAACAACAGGACAATCATCGCCCCCCAAACGGCCAATGACGTCCACTTTAGGGTTTCAGTCCAAGAAGTTTTAGCCGTCGATTTCGATAAGTTTGACAAAAAGTTACCGCACGCCAACCCGCCGAGTAATCCACCGATGGCAGCGAATTCTGAGACGAGGTTATTCAGGATGACTTGCTGCCCGATAAATGTTGCAATTGCAAACGCAGAGCCAATCATCATTGAAAGGACCATGTTTTCTAACCAATGATGTCGGTCAGTTTCAACGTTGGATGTTCCCTCAGCAGTTTGAAGTGCATTTCCTTTGATGTAGGCAATTGCCCCAGATAAAACGGCACCAGCGACTGCCAGCCACATGGCAACGTTGGGGGAGATGTAGAGTCCAAGCAGAGTTGGAATCAAAAAGAGCGACGTGGCAATTCCACCGACAAGGGCGTTTCGATGTTTCGTCGGTTGCAGAATAATTGAGATCGATCCAAAAGCGAGCGGAAACAGAGATGCGATCACAATTGCAAATGTAATACCGAATCTGGTTGTGTGAGACGTCAACTGCATCAGCGAGAATTGGTGAATGGAATTGAGCGACACGTCAAGAACGGCCGGTTGCAGAACCGTCCAGACAGCGATCACCCAGAATGCTGCCAGTGTCGCGAGACGGTTCGAATTCCTGATGAATGAAACACAAGCGAGCGCTGCCAGAACAAAAGTGAGTAGCGCGGTGATCGTGACATCCGTTGACGAACCCATCGCCAATCGCAGTTTGGAAAAGACTGTTAGAAAGAGTGTTCCAATCGCAATTCCAGCGGCCCAGTGGCCGAGAATTGGGAGAGATGGACGTACAAGTTTTTGTAGAGCACGCAAGCGATTCATCGGCATCCTTGCCAGCTTGAGTGGATGAACGGGTGAAGTGATTGAAGAAAATTGGCGCATCGCCAAACATCTTCTACAGCGGAATCTACGGTATCTCCTGAAAAAGAGGCAAGATCAGTCTGTTGCGGAGGTTGTGTGACACGATCTCAGTCGGGATCTGGAGAGACTCATTGGTTCAATTCTCGACGCAGGTTTTTTTGCCGTCGCAATTCTGAGACGATTCACCCAAATTCGTGCGGATACTGCCAACAATCGATATCCTTACGAATCGCGACCTTAAAACACATAAAGAAGATTTGATGACTACAGATTCTCAACTGCCAGTGGTGACGCTCAAGCCGAAAAAGGCATTGCCCTTCTTCAGTCGGCACCCCTGGATGTATGCGACCGCAATGAAAACAATTTCTTCTTCTCCCGAGGTGGGGGCGGAAGTCGTGGTGCGAACTCATGATGGACAATTCATCGGGCGTGGACTCTACAACCCACAGAGTAAAATTCGCGTACGTCTGTATTCCTGGGAGAAGGAGCAGTCACTGGATCGGGAATTTTGGGAGGGACGGATTAAATCTGCTTTGGAGTTACGCCGCAAACTCTTCGCAGACGGCCCTGCCATGAAGGCGTGTCGGTTAATCTTCAGCGAGTCGGACGGACTTTCAGGGCTGATTGTCGATCGCGTTGATGACTGGCTTGTCGTTCAATGGACCAGTGCCGCTTTGGTCACACGTCAGGCTGAAATTCTCGAAATATTGCAGGCGGAACTAGCTCCTAAGGGGATCTGGCTAAGAACTGAAAGGGGCATCAAAGAGCTGGAAGGACTTGAGATTCAGGATGGTTTGCTTGCTGGAGAGGAACCACCGAGGCCGTTGTTTATCGAAGAGAATGGTTTGCAGTTTGGGGTCGATTTAGTGGAAGGCCAGAAGACCGGATTCTACTTTGACCAGCGAGAGAACCGGAAAACGTTTGCTGAGTTTGCAAATGGCTCGAAAGTTCTGGATGTCTGCTGTTACACCGGAAGCTTCGCCCTGAATGCAGCGAAGCAACAGCACTGCAAGCAGGTGCATGCGATTGATTCTTCGCATACGGCGATAGAAATGGCAAAGCGAAATGCGGAATTGAATGGCCTCGATTCGAAGATCACATTCCAGCAATCCGATGCCGTTCAGGCTCTTGAAGAACTTCTCGCTAGTGGGGAGCGTTATGATCTGATTGCACTCGATCCTCCGAAAATGGCTCGAACACGTGGAGGGCTCAATCGAGCGATTAAGGGTTACGTGCGCATGAACCGCTTGGCGTTGGAGCTTCTCAACCCGAACGGAGTTTTGATGACGTGCAGTTGTTCAGGTCATGTGAGTCACGATGACTTCGAACAGATCGTCGCCAGATCCGCACTCGAAGCCGGGCGGACGGTTCAAATCATTGAAGAGCGAGGGCAGGCTGCTGACCATCCGGTCATTACCAGCTGTCTGGAAACGTCTTATTTGAAAACGTTTTTCTGCCGAGTGATTTGATGCGTGTCTGTACACCTGAAGTGGACGGAAAAACTCTATGAAAGAAGAGGGTATGACAGAAGCGGGAGAGTCTACCAGCGGAAGATTCCTGTGCCCCATGTGAGGCCGGCACCGAAGCCGCACATGAGAATTGCGTCACCGCGGTGGATTTTACCTTCGCGGCAAGCTTCGTCGAGGGCAATCGGAATCGACCCTGCCGAAGTGTTTCCATAACGGTCGAGATTCACGAAGAGTTTCTCTTGAGGAATCCCCAGTTGATCGGCGGCGGCGTTGATGATTCGCACGTTCGCTTGATGCAGGACGAATTGCGAGATGTCGTGAACCGTCATCCCGCTCTTTTCAAGGACCAATTCAATTGTGTCTGCGAGCATCCGAACTGCCCACTTGAAGACACTGCGACCGTCCATTCGGAGGTAATGATCTCCAGCATCAATCGCTGCTGCTGTGATAGGAGTTTTGGTTCCACCTGCCGGGCGGTCAAGGAGTGGACCTCCGCTGCCATCCGAACCAAGTTGGTAACAGATCAGACCTTGATGTGGAGTTCCACGGGTGATGATCACGGCTCCAGCACCATCGCCAAAAAGTGGAAACGTTCGCTGATCTTTCGGATTGACGATGCGGCTGTTGACGTCACCACCGACTGCAAGCGCATATTTTGCGTTTCCAGTTGCAACAAACTGTGCTGCCGTGACCATGGCATACATGAAGCCAGCACAGGCGGCAGCGGTGTCGAAGGCGGGGCAGTCGAGACCGAGTTGATCTTGTATCAGGCAAGCAGTTGAAGGGCAGTGATAATCTGGAGTGAACGTTCCACAGACGAGTAGGTCTATCTGTTGAGGATCGATTCCGGTGGCACGAATGGCTTTGCGGGAAGCTTCAACGCAGAGGTCACTGGTCGCCATTCCTTCTGGGCAGTGACGGCGTTCACGAATACCGGTTCGTTGAACGATCCAGTTGGGATCGCAGCCGTATTTCTCGTCCAGCTGTTCGTTCGTCACAATCTGGTCAGGTACGTAGGAGCCGCATCCAGCAATCTGGATTCCGAGTAACGAACTGGTACGGCGAGTGAACAATGTTCTATGAGCCTCGGGTGAGGTTTTCGCAGATTTATCGTCGGCAATGGTCGACACGTCCCTCACTCCTGATTGACGAACAAAAAATCGTCTTTGCAGTCAGGTTTGACACTGACGTACACAACTCCGACAAGTGAGGTGAAAATTTTCATTTTCTATTTACATGAGCAAAATGACGTCTAAACCTGTTTAGATGCCTCACTTTCTGAGCAGCAGCATAAACATTTTATATGATCAGGACCAGTGTGAATCCTGGTTGATATTTCCGGAAACTTTTCGATGTCGTTCTGAGGGTGAACACTCGGCGAGCCGCAACTTCCTCGACTGTGCTTCTCGCTGATGCGAAAAGTTCAACCGAAGAAGTTGCGGCAACCGCTCGGGCATCGCCCCCGGCACGTTGATTTGACCTCTTTTACTGAGAAAAGTGGTCAAAACAATGTCATTGGACTGTTTCAACTTTCAGTTAGCGACGAATTGGTTGTTCAAATTTCGATTCGTTGACCGCTGACTGAATTGGGGTGTTTGCGGTGGGTTTGACGCTTCGCCCGGTCGGAGCCGCTGGGATTCCTTTCGGATTCCAGTTTGCAACTGACCATACTGGATAAGTCTGCACAACGCTGGCTCCTAAATCTTGTAGGGAGACACGCAACTTTGCGGAGGTCAATTCGTTGTTTGGAAGGGTCCGTTGCAGGACAAAACGGCGTGCAGTTGGGATATAAGCAAAGAATTTGCCAGCTCCAAGTTCGTCATTTTGGGCTAACAGGCGAAGTAGGGCGGTCTTGGGGACTTCTGCTGATGCTTTTGGGAGTTCGTCGAGCCAAGCCATCAACCAGACATCTGATTTGTCCTGACTGAGAACAGCAGACATCGAGAGTTCCCACTCTTCTTCGGCAACGACTGCCTGGAAAGCAAAATCGTAGCGTTGCTGTTTTTTGGTCGGTTCGAGACCGAGTGTGGTGATGAGGTCACCAAGCTGGTCTTCGGAAATTTGCGACGCGATCTGATCCTGAGCGACTGCTGAGGAAGATGACAGGGTTGCAATACTGGCGCCCGCCAAGACTCCAGCAACGAGGAAACGTTTAATGACCTTCACGACAGACACTCCTTTGTCTTCAATCACTTCGTGTGGAAGGCAAAGAGTCAGCGATTCGCCAAGTCGAGTGCCACCACTATGTTTTTTCGTTATTCAGGAACTCGAAACAGATCTGCGACCATGTCTCGAATTCATCGTGAGACTGGGCAAGCTGTAACGGTTTTTCGAATCCTGTCAGTATGATCGACTTTTCACGTGGTCGAACTTTTGCGTCATTCAGGTCAAATATGTGAACTATTCCAAGATGAACTTTCCCCACCTCGGTTTCGTCATCATTGATGAGTGCAACACATCTTTCTGTAAACCCTGACTCTAAATAGACTTCCTCTTCAATTTCACGCTGCATTGCGACGTGATAGACATTGCTGCCGGAGTCCTGATCTTCAGCAGAAATATGTCCACCAATTCCAATTGAACGCTTCGCATGTAAGCGTCCTTCGCCCGATTCCGTCCCTCGGGTGTAGTAAAAGACCTTTCCTTCGTGTCGAAACACGCAGTATGGGATCAGTTGTTTGAAGCTTGGGTCTTCCTCGACCTCATTTCGGGGGCGGTAGCTGACGTGGTTTGGGTCGAATAAGGTGTCAAGGTACGGTTGAATGTTCGTCGTGTAGCCCTGAAAGTGACCGATCTCGTGAAAGAGTGCCGTTGGCACAACAAGGACATGTTCTACAGTGGTTTGTTCAGTCGTCATGGGTCTACCTATTAGTTTTGTTGTCTCGTTTCGTCGCACACTTCATGTGCGTGGCCAAATATTTTCTTAGCTGGTGATGCTCAGGATTTCGCGAATTTGAGCCCCGATGTCTTGAGACCTCATTAGCGATTCTCCAACCAGGATCGCATGAGCTCCAGCGTTTTGAAGCTTCAATACATCTTCACGTGTGTGAATTCCGCTTTCGCCGACAAGGAGAATGTGTTCAGGGATCTGTTGGCGAAGTCTGATTGTTTGATTCAGATCGGTTTCGAATGTCTGCAGATTTCGATTATTGACACCAATAAGTTGCGGATCAAGTTTCAGGACTCGATCAACATTGTTTGGCTCGTAGACCTCGACTAACGCTTCCATTCCCAACTCGTGAGCTAAGTTGAAAAGTTCGTGAAGCTCTGTGTCGCTTAAGCATTCCGCGATTAACAAAATCGCATCTGCTCCACTGCATCTTGCTTCGTAGACTTGATAAGCGTCGAGGATAAAATCTTTCCGCAGCACAGGGAGACCTACTGAGAGACGAATCTGTTCAAGATATGAAAGAGATCCTTGAAAGAAGTGTTTGTCGGTCAAAACGCTGATGCAGGCTGCTCCGTTCTTCTCGTATGTCGTGGCGATTGCCACAGGATCAAAATCTTCACGAATCAATCCAGCAGATGGGGACGCCTTTTTCACTTCAGCGATCAGTCCCATAGGATGATGCGACTTCAGTGAGCCGAGGAAATCTCGAATTGAGGGAGCATCTTTAAGAGCTGCTTTCAACTCTGGAAGTGGTCGACGCTCTATCGCAGCAGCGATTTCACCACGCTTGTAGTCAACGATTTGAT